>NZ_JACBXC010000953.1 GCF_013870535.1 Streptomyces phytophilus
GGTGGTGCCGGCCACCTCGTCGCAGGCCGCGATCCGGGGCAGCTCGGCGGGGTCGAGGCCGAAGGCCGCGCGGGTGCCGGAGAAGGCGGACGAGCTGGCCGCGACGTACTCGGCGCCGCTGGCGGACCTGACCGAGCGGATGCTGACGTACAGCGACAACGACCTCGGCGAGGCGCTGGCCCGGCAGACGGCGATCGCGGTGGGCCGCGACGCGAGCTTCGAGGGCGCGGGGCGGGCGGTCGCGGGGCAGCTGAAGAAGCTGGGCCTGCCGGTGCGCGGGGCGCGGTTCGCCGACGGCAGCGGCATCAGCCGCGGCAACAAGGTCTCGGCGGACCTGCTCGCCCGGCTGCTGGTGACGGCGGCGGACCAGGACCGCCCGGAGCTGCGCTCGCTGCTGACGGGGCTGCCGGTGGCGGGATTCAACGGCACGCTGCGCGACCGGTACGGGGATGGCGGCGACGCCGAGGACGTCGGCGGCACGTCGGCGGCGCGGGGCGTGGTGCGGGCGAAGACGGGGACGCTGACGGGGGTCAACTCGCTGGCGGGGACGGTGGTGGACGCGGACGGGCGGCTGCTGGCGTTCGCGTTCTTCACGATGGACGCGACGGACCGCACGGGGGCGGGGGACGCGCTGGACCGGATGGCGGCGGCGGTGGCGGGCTGCGGCTGCCGCTGAGGCCACCGCGCGCCGTCGCAGAACCCGGGACCCGTACAGAGGGAACCTCCGAAACCCCGCACCTCGCGAACCCACGGGCCTCCGCCCCTGAACCGGGCGGCTCCAGAACTCCCCGAACCTCCGCAACTCCCGGAACCCCCCCCCGCACCACCCGCACCCCGAGCCCCCTGAACCCCGCTGTGTCGCAGGCGTGTTGCAAGTCCACATCCGGTTATCCACAGGTCTGTGGAGGAGGGCTGCGGGAGTTGCGGGGGATATGGCAGCATCCGGGGCATGTGATCGCGCGGGGCTGGCCAGAGCCCCGGGGCGGGCCTGCTGGGGCAGGGGCCCGGCGGACCACGATCGGGGGAGTGGGGGAGACGCATGCGCGGAATCGGGGAGGCGCGGGCGGCGGGAGCGCGCCGGCGCAGAGGCATCGTCCTGGCGGTGACCGGGCTGCTGGCGCTGCTCGTGCCGCTGACGGGGCCGGCCGCCGAGGCGGAGCCGAAGCCGACGGTCGAGGAGGTGCACGCCCGCGTGGAGCGGCTGTACCGCGAGGCGGAGGCCGCCACCGACGCGTACAACGACGCGGAGGAGAAGGCGAAGGAGCAGCGCAAGGAGGTCGCCCGGCTCGACGAGGCCGTGGCGGACGCGAGCGCGCGGCTGGCCGGGCTGAAGGACGAGGCGGGCGCGCTGGCGCGGGCGCAGTACCGCGGCGGCGGGGTGCCGATGGAGGCGCAGTTGCTGCTGAGCGACGACCCGGAGGAGTTCGTGGACGACCTGCGGCTGGCCCGCAAGGGGCAGCATGCGCAGCGGCGGCTGATCACCGAGGTCACGGGCACGCAGCAGCGGCTGGACGGCTATGCGAAGGAGGCCGCCGGGACGTACGAGCGGCTGGAGCGCAGCCGCGAGGCCAGGGCCGGGGCGAAGGAGAAGATCGAGGAGCGCCTCGACGAGGCGAGGGAGCTGGAGAAGAAGCTCAAGGCCGAGGAGCGGGAGCGGCTGCGCCGGCTGGAGCGGGAGCGGGCCCGCGAGGCGCAGGCGCGCTGGCTGGACTCCGGGATCCTGGACGAGATCAACGCGGAGGCGACGCCCGCGGGCAAGAAGGCCATCGCGTACGCCACGGATCAGCTCGGCAAGGACTACGTGTGGGGTGCCGAGGGGCCGGACACGTTCGACTGCTCGGGCCTGACGATGCGCGCGTGGGAGGCGGCGGGGGTGGGGATCCCGCGGACGTCGCAGACCCAGTTGGCGGGGCTGCGGCGGATCGACGTGCGGGAGATGCGCCCGGGTGACCTGATCATTTATCACTCCGACGCCAGCCACGTCGGCATATATGTCGGTGACGGCGCGATCGTGCACGCGCCGCGGCCCGGCCGCCAGGTGACGGTGGCCGGCGCGGGCACCATGCCGATCAAGGGCGTCGTGCGCCCCGAGGCGTGATCTGCGTCATGTGACCGGCCTGCCGGATACGGGGCGGGAGGACCCGGCGCGGGGCCTCCGAACAGGGCAAAGGACCGGGGGAGCGGCCGCGTTCCGGGCCGCGTCACCCGTTCCGTACCGGCGGGTGATCACGCTAGGGTCCCTCCTTGGCGGTTTCGCTGGAGGAACAGCACGAGCCGCCGCACACGGCCGCGAGCGCGCTCGCGCCCGGCCGTCACCCTCGGGGGGAGGGAAGGAAGAGCGATGCCCGCACCCGGGCGTTCCCCGGCCTCCGGACCGTTCGGCGGACCTGACCAGT
>NZ_JACBXC010000954.1 GCF_013870535.1 Streptomyces phytophilus
GCGCCTCGGCCCGCTTCCCCAGCGGCCGGACGAACGCCACCGGCTCCGTCAGCTCCACCGTCACCGTCGTCTGCCCGCCGACCGCGAGGTCCGCCGTGCCGTCGTCCGCCAGCCGCAGCAGCCCGCCCCCGTCGGGGAAGCGGCGCTCCAGCCGGACGTTCGCGATCAGCTCGGCCGGTACGGGGATGTCCAGCAGGACCCCGTACCGTACGCGCAGCGAGCCGTCCGCGCCGACGACGTGCGGCCGGACCACGCAGGCCGCCTGGAGCGCGAGGATGAAGTAGATGCCCCAGATGTCGAGGACCAGCACGACGGCGTGCACCACCGGCCAGGGGATGACGAGCGCGAGCGCCACCGTCTCGATGACGGAGACGAAGAAGAAGCCGTAGAACGTGAACGCCTGCCCGGAGGCGTACGCGGCGGCGGTGTCGCCGGGGCCGACGCCGTGCTTCGGGCGGCGGGCGAGCCAGCGCAGGGTGGCGGTGAAGAGCTTCACCTCGTGCACGGTCAGCTTGCGCACGGCGGCCGGGACGCTGTCCCGTACCGCTTCGAGACCCGCCGCGCGGGGCGCGAGGCCGGCGCCGCGGTGGCGGCGGTAGTCGGCGGCCAGCAGCGTGACCAGGGCGGCGGTGACCAGCAGGACGGCGACCTCGACGGCCAGCAGGGCGGGGTCAGGGATGCCCACGCCCGAGGCGAGGCAGAGCACGAGCACCAGCTCGCCGGGTACGAGCGAGGCCAGGGCCAAGCGGACCGTGCGGCGCAGCGCGTTCACGACGCACTCTCCCCGCGCCGCCGGTCCGCGCGCCCGGCCCCGCCCGCCTCGCCGGCCCCGCCCGTCCGCTCTCCGAGCAGGGCCATCGCCCGGCGCATGACCTCGGCCTGCGCCGGGGGGAAGTCCGCGAAGAACATCTCCGCGAAGGCTTCCCCGCTCTCGTCGCCGTCCCGGGCCCCGGCACCGGTCCCCGTCCCGTCTCCGGCCACGGTGTGGACCGCGTCCGGCCCGTCGGTGACCAGCGCCCGCGCCTCCTCCGGCATGGCGGCGACCACGTCCCGCGCCAGCTCCTCCACGCGCGGGTCGTCCGCCTCGGCGCCGGCCAGCTCGTCGAGCCGGGCGTAGATGCCGTACGCGCGCGTCATCGCCTCCGGGTCCGAGCTGAGCGCGTGCAGCAGCCCGGCGAGCCAGCCCCGGTGCGCCTCGTCCACGGTGGTGTCCAGCAGCGCCAGCAGCTCCCGCTCCTTCACCGCGCTCGCCGGCTCCGGGACGCCGAGCCGGGCGGAGGCACGCGACATGTCGGCGAACACCGCCGCCAGCTCCGGCGACACCGGCCCCTCGGCGGTCAGCCCGCCGCCCTCCGCGTGCCGCAGCAGTTCGGCGAGGCGGGTGCGGCGCTGCCGGATGGCGGCCTCCTGCCGGGCGAGGTCGGCGTCCAGCTCGGCGAGGATCTCGTGCAGCTCCTTGCCCGCGTCGTCGGCGAGCGCGTCGCGCACCTCGTCGAGGCTGAGGCCCAGCTCGGTCAGGCGGCGGACGCGGGCCAGCTCGACGGCGTCGCGCAGGGCGTACACGCGGTAGCCGTTGGCGCGGCGGGCGGGCTCGGGCAGGAGCCCGATGCGGTGGTAATGCCGCACGGTACGGGTGGTGACCCCGGCGAGCGCGGCAAGCTCTCCGATTCGCATGACCCCAGTAGAAACGTTGACGCTGCGACAAGGTCAAGCGACGGGCCGGGGCCCGGTCGTTCAGACACCCCCGGTCAGGCGGCGCCGCCGGTCACCGCGTCCGCCGCGGCGCACAGGTCGTCCCACAGCGCGCGCACGTGCCGCTCCTCGGTCTCCAGCCCACCGATGGCGACCCGCAGCAGGTAGCGGCCGTCGACCACGGTGTGCGTGACGTACGACCGGCCGCCCGCGTTGATCCGCTCCAGCACCGCCTGCGTCGCGGCGTTGTCGGCGCCGGTGCCGCGGCCGGTGGCGACGTGCAGGCAGACCAGCGCCAGGCTCCGCGGCACGCCCAGCGCGAAGCGCGGGTCGGCCGCCGCCCACGACTCCAGCTCCGCGGCCAGCCCCACGTGCCGGCGCACGTGGTCGCGTATGCCTTCGAGGCCGAAGCGGCGCAGCACCGTCCACAGCTTCAGCGCGCGGAAGCGGCGGCCGAGCGGCAGGTGCCAGTCGCGGTAGTCGACGACGGCGCCGGACTCGCTGGCGGCGTTGCGCAGGTACTCCGGCAGCACGGTCAGCGCGCCGGTGAGGGTGGCGGTGTCGCGGGTCCAGAAGAGGTTGCAGTCGAAGGCGGTGAGCAGCCACTTGTGCCCGTCGGTGCTGTACGAGTCGGCCAGCCCGGCGCCGTCGAAGAGCGCGCGGTGCTCGGGGCAGAACGCGGCGGCGCCGGCCCACGCGGCGT
>NZ_JACBXC010000955.1 GCF_013870535.1 Streptomyces phytophilus
CCCCGCCGCCGTGTCCGTCCACCGCGTCAACCCCGCCGCCCTCGCCCGGCCCTCCGGCTTCAGCCACGCCGTCACCGCCACCGGCTCGACCATGGTCTTCCTCGCCGGACAGACCGCCCTCGACGGCGCCGGCCGGATCGTCGGCGACGGCCTCCCGGCCCAGTTCGAGCAGGCGCTCGGCAACCTCCTCACCGCCCTCGGCGCCTGCGCCGGGGAGCCCGCCCACCTCACCCGCGTCACCGTCTACGCCACCGACCCCGAGGACTACCGCGCCCACGCCGCGGAACTCGGCCGCATCTGGCGCCGGCTGGCCGGCGAGACGTACCCCGCGATGGCGCTGATCGGCGTCACCCGGCTCTGGGACACCGAGGCGCTCGTCGAACTGGACGGCATCGCGGTGCTGCCGTAACGCCGCCCGCAGGTCGCGTTACTGCTACGAGATGGCCGCAGTGCGGCGACTGCGTACGGCAACGAACTGGTGACCGGCGGCCATCGTAGGTAGATTCATGCACATCCCCAACGACCGCACGCAGAACAGAGGTTTCGCGTCGATGGCTGACCGCCGCCCAGAGCTCGGCCGTTACGAGGCGCGCCTGCTGCTGTGGCTGCTGCAGGAGTCCGGCCACCGCCCCGACGTACCGGTGCGCACCGCGGCGTTCGGCCTGGAGCAGAACAAGCCGGCCCTCGGCGTCTCCGCCGTCATCTCCGCGCTGGCGGACCGCGGCCTGGTCGACGTCCACCAGTGGCCGGAGCACGTCCCCGCCGACACCTCGCTCCGCCCCGAGGGCCACGAGCGCGCGCTGCGCCTGGAGCGCGAGCGCCGCGACCCCGGCGCCCGCCAGACGTACGCCGAGGACGCGGTGCTGCGCTGGGCGTTCGAGCACCGCGGCGACGACGCGCTGCTGCTGCGCGACTTCTTCGTCGCCGACCACGTCTTCTTCCACGGCGACGCCCTCCGGGCCGACGAAGTCCTCGCCGCGGCCCGCTCGTTACGTACCGCGGGCATGCTCGACCTCCTCGACGCCGGTGTCACCGGCGACGTGGTCGCCGGGGAGGTCAAGCTCACCGAACGCGGGCTGGACTGCGGCCACGCGGGCGTCGGCCTGGCCCGGTTCCTGCGCAGCGAGCGCGACCGGCCGCCGGCGGCCGTCCACATCGGCAGGGTCGAGGGCGACGTCACCGTCATCAACAACAGCACCGTCACCGTCGTCGGCAGACTCGCCGACGAACTCGCCGACCGGGGCCCCGCACTCGGCCTCGGCGACGAGCGGCTGCGGCTTCTGCTGCGGGACGCGGACGACATGCGCCGCGCGGCCGAGGAGGGCCGGCCCGGCCGGCTGCGGGCGCTGTACGAGCGGGTGCGCCACGAACTCGGCAGCGCCCCGGACACCACGGGCCGGCAGATTCTGCTCGAAACGGCACGACAACTCGGCGGCATGCTCGGCTGACTTGGACGCTGCCGTGCAACGGGAGGGAAGCGGAGCTTGACCCTGTACGGACGTGATGCCGTGCTGCACGAGCTGGTGCCCCGGATGGTGGGGCTGCACCACGCCAGGACCAAGACGGTGCGGCAGGAGCCGCGCGGCGAGCTGCCCGTCGTACTCCTCCACGGCGGCCACGGCAGCGGCCGCACCGCCGTGCTCGACGAGGTGCGCGAGGCGTACGGGGACCGCGTGCCCGTCGCCGCCGTGGACTGCGCCGACGCCTACGACGACGACGCCGCGGTCTCCAACGCCTCGCCCACCGCCGAGCTGCTGACCACCCTGGCCCGCGGCCTGTGCGCGCACCGCCAGGGCTTCGGCAGGCTCCGCCTGCCCCGGCTGCTCACCGGCCTGGTGGTGATCAGCGCCTGGCACCGGGGCCACCTCGACGAGCAGGCGTGCGCCCGCGAGCGGGTGGCGGATCTGCTCGTCGACTGCGGGCTGGAGAAGGACCAGGAGCGCGCCCGCGCCTGGCCCGGCGACGTGGTCGACCTCATCGGCGGCTGGGGCAGCGACGAGCTGGGGCCGATCGCCGCCGCCAGTGTCCACCTCTTCACCGACCGCTATCTGGGCTTCCGGGAGAACCGCGCGACGCGCCAGTGGTACGCCGGCCTGGACGGCCTGCCGGCCGCGGGCCGCGGCGGCGACAACGTGTTCACCGTCCTGTGCCGCGGCTTCCACCTCGGCGACGACACCCGCAGGCGCACCGAGGGCTACCTGGTCGAAGCGCTGCTGGAGGACCTGCGCGCCGCGTACGGCGGCTGGCGGAACCTCAACGCCGCGCCCCGCCCGCTGGCCCTCCTCGACAACGTCCACACCCCCGCCGGCGCGCACCTGCTCGACCTGCTGCTCTCCCGGCGCGCCGGTGATGGAGCCGGCCGGAAAGGTGGCGCCGATCAGCTCCGCCCAG
>NZ_JACBXC010000956.1 GCF_013870535.1 Streptomyces phytophilus
ACGGCCGCTGGGCGCAGCGGCGTTCACTTCCCCGTACGGCGGGTCACCGGGCCGCGGAGACCGCCGTCGTCGACGTTGTCGAGGCGGCCCGCGCCGCCGGCGTGGAGTGGCTCAGCCTGTACGCCTTCTCCACCGAGAACTGGAACCGCCCCGGCACCGAGGTCGAGTTCCTGATGCGCCTGGTGCGCCGGGTCGTGCGCAAGCATGCGCCGCTGCTGCTCGCGCGCGGCATCCGCTGCCGGTTCCTCGGAGTCGGCGACCCGCGCCTCCCCCGTGGACTGGCCCGGGACTTCTACGACTTGGCAGCACTGACCGCCGGCAACCGGGGCATGACGCTGACCGTCGCCTTCGACCACGGCGGGCGCCGGGACATCGTCGAGGCTGCAAGGTCGCTGATCCGCAGCGGGACGCCCGCCGACGAGGTGACCGAGCGGCTCTTCGCGGACCACCTGCCCTTCCCCGACACCCCCGATGTGGACCTGGTCATCCGCACCTCCGGCGAGCAGCGCATCTCCAACTTCATGCTCTGGCAGGTCGCCTACGCCGAGTGGGTCTTCCCCGAGGTGCTCTGGCCGGACTTCCGGGCTCCCGACTTCCTCGCCCACCTGCACGCCTACCGGCGCCGCGACCGCCGCTTCGGCGGCGTGCCCGCCCGGACGAACGGAGACCCACCGTGACCACCGAAACCACGGGAACGCCCGACGAGGCATTCCCGTTGGGCCCGAAATCGCAGTTCAGCGCCTTCTCCGACGACCCGCGCTGGGCCCTGGCCATCGTCCGCGCCACCGTACTGGAGGCCGCCCACCCGCAGATCGGCGCCGCCCTCGCCGACAACTCCGTCTTCGTCGCCCACCCCTGGCGCCGCCTGCGCAACACCTTCCTCAGCATGCGGCGCATGTTCGCCGCCGACCCGGCGGTACGCGAACGGGAGGCCGCCAGGCTCAACCGGCTGCACGCCCGCATGAGCGGCTCCGACTCCCGCGGCCGCGCCTACGACGCGATGGACCGATCGACCCGCGCCTGGGTGATCGCCACCCTCTTCGAGAGCGCCGTCACCATGTGCCGGCTGAGCGGCCAGCCGCTCGACCGGGACACGATGGAGCGGACGTACGCCGAGTACCGCGCGGTACTCGCCGCGCTCGACGGCGACGCCGGGGAACTCCCCGAGGACCTCAACGACTTCTGGCGGTACTTCGACCGGGTCGTCGAGAACGAACTGGAGAACACCGAGGCGGCCCGCATCATCCTCTACCGGCTCTTCGACCACCTGCCCGCCCCCGCGCTGCTCGACGGCGCCCCGACACTGTGGGCGGCCGGCCGCGCGGTCGCCGGTCCGCTCCTCGGCGCGATCACCGTCGCCTCGCTCCCCGAGCCCTACCGGCGCCGGGCCGGCCTGCCCGAGATGCCCGGCGCCCCCGCCCTCATGCAGGGCGCCTACCTCGCCGCCGGGCTCACCCGGTTCCTGCCCGAGGGCTGGATCAATGCCGAAAGCATCATCGAAGCCCTCTCACTCCCGCCCGACAGCGACGACCCCCGCGCCCGCACCGTAGCCGCCCTGCGCGCCCGCATGAAGCGGGCCTCGGCCCTGCTCCGCCTCCTCACACCACTGAGCGGCGACACTCCCGGCCCGGCACCGTCGGCGGCCACGGAAGCGTACCGACGCTCGGCGGAGGAGTTCTTCCGCCGAGTGCTGGACCAGACCGGCGACGGCCACCTCGACTGGCCCGACCTCGCTGCCATGGCACGCGAACTCTCCACCCGCCTCGACCTGGACGAACCCGGGGAGGCCCGGCTCTACGACGCCTTCGCCGCCTGGTGGCGCGAGCTCCAGGCCGCCCTCGACACGGACGGCGACGGCCGCGTCAGCGCCGAGGAGTACGCCGCCGCCGTCCCCTCCCTCGCCGGACCCGCCCTCATCCGCGTAGCCGAGGTCCTCTTCGACGCGACCGACAAGGACGGCAACGGGAGCATCGACGCGGACGAGTACCGAACCCTCTTCCGCACCGCCTTTCACCGCGACCTCACCACCACCGACGGCACCTGCGGCCGGAGCGCCTTCGTGGGCGGCTTCCTCTCCTTCATGGCGGGCCGCCGCGCAGGCACCCCGTACGACCCCCTCCTCGCCGAACCCTGACGAGCGCCGGGCATACGCGCGGCCGACCACGCCGTGGGCTTCGAGCGCGGCGCCGTGCCCGACGGCGACGCCGCTGTCGCCGGCATCGAGGATGCGTTCGCCGGCCGGGGTGAGGGCCACCGGTTCCTCGTCTTCCTGGGGGGTTCAACCGCCGGCGGGGGCGGGGCGGTCTGCTCTCCGGCCGTTTTGCCGGTACCGTGCAGTGTCCACGGCGTCATATAGCGGGCGCCGAACAGCTGGAGGCACCACGTC
>NZ_JACBXC010000957.1 GCF_013870535.1 Streptomyces phytophilus
CGAGGGCGAGGTGCAGGACGAGCCGGGCGCCCGACATCCCGATCGGGTGACCCAGCGCGATGGCGCCGCCGTTGACGTTCACCTTTTCGGGGGTGACGCCGAGGTCCTTCATGGACTGCACCGCGACCGCGGCGAACGCCTCGTTGATCTCGATCAGGTCGAGGTCGCCGGCGTCGATGCCCTCCTTCTTCAGGGCGTGCAGGATCGCGTTCGAGGGCTGCGACTGGAGCGAGTTGTCCGGGCCCGCGACATTCC
Source organism: Streptomyces phytophilus (assembly GCF_013870535.1). GTDB lineage: Bacteria > Actinomycetota > Actinomycetes > Streptomycetales > Streptomycetaceae > Streptomyces > Streptomyces phytophilus. The sequence goes on from NZ_JACBXC010000957.1 coordinate 256, forward strand.
CGTGGGCCCCGATCTCGGCCAGCCAGGTCAGCCCCAGCTCCTCGGCCTTGGTCCGGCTCATCACGACCACGGCGGCGGCGCCGTCGGAGATCTGGGAGGCCGAGCCGGCGGTGATCGTGCCGTCGGGCGCGAAGGCGGGGCGCAGCCCGGCCAGCCCCTGGGCGGTGGTGCCGGGGCGGATGCCCTCGTCGGTGTCGACGACGACGGTCACGCCCTTGCCCCGGGGGACCTCGACCGGGGTGATCTCCTCGGCGAAGACGCCGCGGGCCTGCGCGGCGGCGGCCCGCTGGTGGGAGGCGGCGGCGAAGGCGTCCTGCGGCTCGCGGGCGATGCCGAGGCGGGTGTTGTGCTTCTCCGTGGACTCGCCCATCGCGATGCCCTCGAAGGAGTCGGTGAGCCCGTCGAGCGCCATGGAGTCGAGCACCTCAAGTGCGCCGTACTTCACGCCCTCGCGGGACTTCGGCAGCAGGTGCGGGGCGTTGGTCATGGACTCCTGGCCGCCGGCGACGACGATGTCGAACTCGCCGGCGCGGATGAGCTGGTCGGCCAGCGCGATGGCGTCGAGTCCGGACAGGCAGACCTTGTTGACGGTCAGCGCGGGCACGCTCATCGGGATGCCCGCCTTGACCGCGGCCTGCCGCGCCGGGATCTGCCCGGCCCCGGCCTGGAGGACCTGCCCCATGATCACGTACTCCACCTGGGCCGGCGCGACGCCCGCACGCGCCATCGCCGCCTCGATGGCGAAGCCGCCCAGATCCGCGCCGGAGAACGGCTTGAGGGAGCCCAGAAGGCGTCCCATGGGGGTACGGGCGCCCGCGACGATCACCGATGTACTGCCTGACGTGCCACTACCAGTCATGCGCATCCCCTTCGGGGAGAAGTGAATGAGGGTTAACTTCAGCGTAGTGAGCGGTACGTGCCCGGGTCACGGTTCGTTCGGTGTGACCGTGCGCACGTTGCGTAACCTCCCGGGCGGCGGTGGACTGTGCGCATGCTGACGCGTATCGACCACATCGGAATCGCCTGTCATGACCTTGACGCAACCGTCGAGTTCTACCGCGCCACCTACGGCTTCGAGGTGTTCCACACCGAGGTCAACGAGGAGCAAGGGGTCCGCGAAGCCATGCTGAAGATCAACGAGACGTCCGACGGCGGCGCCTCGTATCTCCAGCTCCTCGAACCGGTCCGCGAGGACTCGGCGGTCGGCAAGTGGCTGGCCAAGAACGGCGAGGGCGTCCACCACATCGCCTTCGGCACCGCGGACGTGGACGGCGACGCCGACGCCATCCGCGACAAGGGCGTACGCGTCCTCTACGACGAGCCGCGGCGCGGCTCGATGGGCTCGCGGATCACCTTCCTGCACCCGAAGGACTGCCACGGCGTACTGACAGAATTGGTCACTTCCGCATCGGCCGCGGGCGCACACTGACCTTTGATTCCCATGGCCGGTAGAGTGCAGGGGGCCGCCCGCGTCCTGGGCGGCCCGATCATCTGACACCATCGGTACGAGCACACGAACAGCCAACGAACGCAGCACACGTCATCGCCATTGCCAGTAACGCAGAAACGACCCGGGGACGGATGGGACCGCGCAGTGCGGGGCTACGACCGCTACGAGCCTGACGCCGTGATGGACGGGCTCTCGCAGTTCGAGGCCGAGATCGAGCGGCTGAAGAAAGAGCGGGAGAAGGCCGTCCAGCACGCCGAGGACCTCGGCTATCAGGTCGAGGTGCTGCGCGCCAAGCTGCATGAGGCGCGCCGCGGACTCGGCGCCCGCAACTCCTTCGACAGCGCCTCGCACCAGGCCGAGCAGTTGCTGCGCAACGCCCAGGCCCAGGCCGACCAGTTGCGCGCCGACGTCGAACGCGAGTTGCGCGAGAGCCGCGCGCAGGCGCAGCGTCTGCTCCAGGAGCACGCCGAGCGCCAGGCCCGGATGGAGGCCGATCTGCACGCCGAGGCGATCGCCCGGCGGCAGCGGCTGGACGAGGAGCTGGCGGAGCGCCGCACCACCGTCGAGACCCACGTCAACGAGAACGTCGCCTGGGCCGAGCAGCTGCGCTCCCGTACCGAGGCGCAGGCCCGCCGGCTCATGGACGAGACCAGGACCGAGGCGGACCGGCTCGTCGCCGCC
>NZ_JACBXC010000958.1 GCF_013870535.1 Streptomyces phytophilus
CTGGAGCCGATGGCGGCGGAGCTGCTGCGCTACCGCGAGGTGCGGGAGCAGTACGCCGTTGCCTCGGGCGGCAGCGCACGGTCCTGACCTCCTGTTACGTCGCCCGGGCCGGAGTTATCCACAGGGGTCGCGCGGTTCGGGTGGCAGGGGGCAGCATGGGGTCAGCGGGCAGGTGAAGTGCCCGGACGGGGGAGGTGCGTTGGAGATGAACGAGACGATGGTGACCGTGGTGGGGAACGCCGCGACGAGCGCGGATTACCGCACGACGCAGTCGGGGGTGCCGGCGGTGCGATTCCGCCTGGCGGCGACGGTGCGGAGGTTCGACCAGGCGAGCGGCAGCTGGACCGATGCGTACACGAACTTCTTCACGGTCTGGGCCTGGCGCCAGCTCGCGGACAACGTGGCGGCTTCCGTGGCCATCGGCGAACCGCTGCTGGTGCGGGGCCGGTTGCGGGTCAGGGAGTACGAGAAGGAGGGCGTGCGCTGCACGGACCCGACGATCGACGCGACGGCGGTGGGCCACGACCTCGGCTGGGGCACGGCGGCGTTCCGCCGGGTGTCCCGGGTCAGGCCGTCGTTCGCGAACCCGTCCGGAACGGACCTCGACGCGGCGGTACGGGACGCGGCGGTACGGGACGCGGCGGTACGGGACGCGTTGACACCGGTGCCGGCAGGCGGGGCGCCGGACGCGGCTGAGCAGGGGGAGCGCCAACCAGTGCTGACCCCGGACCTGGGCTGACCCGGATCCCCGGGGCCGTATGGCCGCGGGCGGGCCGCCCGGCGGCCGGGCGGTGACGGTTTCGAGACGATCAGTTCGAGTGCGGAACTCGAACTTCTGCCGGTCCGCTGGGGTCTGCCCGAAATAGTCGTCGCCCGATGTAACGATTGCGTTCTAAAACCCTGTCCCCTTGGGGCATTTGAGGTTCGCGGGACGAGGGGAGTCCATAGGATTCCGAGCGGCTCGACGAGCCCGGAGCGAAGGCGTTCTTACGGCGGGGGCAATCCGAGCCTTGACCAACCCGCCCGGAGGGGATTTTCGACCATGACTTCTGTTCGGAGGCCGTCACACCGACGGTCTGCTCGGCTCACCGCGGCAGTGCTGGCCGCGGGCCTGGCCACCGCCGGTGCGATAGCCGGCGCCGGTCCGGCCGCGGCGCAGGACGCGCCGCCCGCCAACGGCGCCACCGCCACCCTGGGCGGGCTCACGATCAAGGACACCGCAATCGTCCACGGCGACGGCGGCGACCAGGAGATCGGTGCCGGTCTGTTCGAGATGGCCGTCGACCAGGGCGGCTCCATCCAGACCTACTGCATCGACTTCGGCAACCCCACCCAGCCGGAGGCCAAGTACCAGGAGGTGCCCTGGAGCTCCTCCTCGCTGCAGAACAACCCCGACGCGGGGAAGATCAACTGGATTCTGCAGAACTCCTACCCGCAGGTGGACGACCTGGCCGCGCTCGCGGAGAAGGCCGGTGCGGGTGAGCTGACCGAGAACACCGCCGCGGCCGGCACCCAGATCGCCATCTGGCGCTTCTCCGACAAGGTGAACGTCGAGGCCAAGGACCCCGAGGCGGAGAAGCTGGCCGACTTCCTGGAGGCCGGTGCCGAGGCCATCGAGGAGCCCGCGCCCTCGCTGAACCTCGGTCCGACCGCCGTCTCCGGCAAGTCCGGCGAGAAGCTCGGCCCGGTGACGGTGAACACCGACGCCGCCGGCGCCAACCTCTCGCTGTCGCCGGAGGCCGAGTCCGCGGGCGTCAAGGTCGTCGACGCCGACGGCAAGGCCCTCACCAGCGCCGCCGACGGCGCCGAGGTCTTCCTCGACGTGCCCGCCGGCACCGCCGACGGGTCCGCGACCCTGACCGCCGAGGCCACCACCCAGGTGCCGGTCGGCCGTGCCTTCGCCGGTGTCGGTGAGCACGCGAAGAGCCAGACCCAGATCCTGGCCGGCTCCAGCGACACCACCGTCACCGCCCAGGCCACCGCCACGTGGGCGAGCGAGGGTCCGATCCCGGCGCTGTCCGCGGACAAGAACTGCGCCAAGGGCGGCGTGGACGTGACCGCCGAGAACAAGGGCGACCAGCCCTTCTCCTTCGAGCTGGCGGGCGAGTCCCACACCGTGGCGCCGGGCGAGTCCAAGACCGTGCTGGTCGAGGTCGCCGAGGACCAGGCGTACGAGATCACCATCAACGGTGACGACGGCTTCAGCGAGAAGTTCACCGGCGTGCTCGACTGCGAGACCGCGGGCAACGACACTCCGGCCCCGAGCGAGCCGAGCCCGGCCTCCGCGGGTGGCTCCGCCGGTGGTGACGACGCCGGCGACGACGGCGGCGACCTGGCGAACACCGGTGGCAGCAGTGCCACCCCGGTGATCGCGG
>NZ_JACBXC010000959.1 GCF_013870535.1 Streptomyces phytophilus
GTCGCGTCGTCGCGTTGTTCGCGCTTGTTCGCGTCGTACGGTCGCGGGCGGGCCGCCGTGCGGGCTACGGCTGGAGGCGGACGGAGGTCCAGCCGTCGCCGTCGCGGTCGTAGCGCAGCCGCAGGTGGAGCCGGTCGGGGCGGTGGGCCCAGAACTCGACGTCGTGGGGCCGCAGCCGGTAGCCGTAGAAGCGCTCGGGGCGGTCGAGGGGCTTGCCGTCCGCGCCGAGGCGTTCCGCCTCGGCGCGCAGCGCCGCCGGGTCGGCGAGGGGCTCGCTCTGCCGGGATGCGGCGGTCATGGCGTGCAGGGGGACGGGGCGGGACTGCCACAGGGAGTCGGACTCGGTGAGGGGCACGGGTTCGACGGGGCCGGAGATTTTGATCTGCTGGCCGGTCTCGCGCCAGTAGAGCACTCCGGCGGCCCAGTTGTTCTCCTCGATCTCGCGGCCCTTGCGGCTGGTGGCGTGGCTGGTGAACAGTATGCCGCGCTCGTCGACGGCGCTGACGAGGACGATGCGGGCGGAGGGCCGGCCGCGCTTGTCGGCGGTGGCCAGCGCGAGCGCCCGGGGTTCGCGGACGTCGAGTTCCGCGGCGCGGTCCAGCCAGCGCTGCAGGAGGCCCACGGGGTCGGCGGGCGGGTCGTCGTATTCGGGGAAGTCCGGGTCGTTCTCGACGGTGAGGCTTTCGAACCGGCTGGTGTGCATCTCGTGCCTTTCTGGGTTGGCCGCCCGCCGGGCGTCCGGGGTCTAGAGGAAGAGGGTGCCGCGGCCTACGGTGACACCGTTGCCGCCGACGTGGACGGAGTTGATCCGGTCGCCGTGGCCGTCCGCGGTGGCGAGCATCAGGGAGGGCCGGCCCATTTCGACGCCCTGGAGTATCTCGACCTGTTCGCCGTATGCGGCGAGCCCGTGCCGGGCGAGGTGGATGGCGAGGGGGCCGGCCGCGGAGCCGGTGGCCGCGTCCTCGACGACGCCGTACGCGGGTGAGAACATCCGGGCGCGCCACTGCCTGCCCTGTCCGGCGAAGCAGTTGGCGGCCATGTCGGGGAACGCGGAGAGCGCGCGGTGGTCGGGGCGCAGTGCGGAGAGTGCGGGGACGCTCTCCAGGCCGACGAAGACGTGCCGGGGGCCGTTGCGGTAGATCTCGACGGGGGCGACGGAGGCGTCGGCGCCGAGGGCGGCGAGGAGTTCTTCGGCTTCGGCGTAGGGCTCCCACACGGGGTGGGGCTGGCGCATGCCGACCTTGACGGCGCCCTCGTCGTCGGTGAGCTGGACGGGGATGACGCCCATGGCGGTTTCGAGGCGCAGGTCGTCCTGTTTGCGGGTCTCGCCGAGGGCGACGGCGGTGCCGAGCAGCGGGTGTCCGGCGAAGGGCAGTTCGTTGACGGGGGTGAAGATGCGGATGCGGGCGTCGCCGCCTTCGGCGGGGGGCAGGACGAAGGTGGTCTCGGAGAGGTTCATCTCCCGGGCGATGCGCTGCATGAGGTCGGGGGTCAGTTCCCTGGCGTCGAGGAACACGGCGACGGGGTTGCCGTTCAGCGGCCTGCGGGAGAAGGCGTCCACCAGCATGTAGTCGAGTTCGGGCATGTACGGCACTCCTGACGGGCGGATACGGGTTCGTCGGTGGGCCTCGCTGTCGGGGTTGGTGCGGTGGGTGTCCGGTGCTTCACCTGCCGGTCACGCGGAGGAGGGCGTCGCCGATGAGGCGGGGGCCGTCGACGGTGAGGACGGATTCGGCGTGGAACTGGAAGGACGCGAAGTGGGGGCCGCGCAGTGCGTCGAGTTGGCCGGTGGCCGGGTCGCGGCTGACGCGGACGCGGCCGACGCCGGGGATGTCGAGGTCGTCGGTGGGGCTGACGGCGGCGAAGGTGTTGTAGTAGCCGACGTGTTCGCGGCGGCCGAAGAGGTCGATGGCGCGCTGGACGCCCTGGTTGGGCCGGCTGCGGCGGACGAGGTGGAGGCCGAGGCGGAGGCTGAGCACCTGGTGGCTGAGGCAGACGGCGAGGAACGGGGTGCGGTGGTGCAGCAGTCCCGCGACGGCGGTGTCGAGTGCGGCGATCTTCGGGTCGGCGGTGGCGCGGGGGTCGCCGGGTCCCGGGCCCATGACGACGAGGTCGAAGCCGTCGACGGCGTAGGGCTCGTCGAAGCGGCGTACTTCGGCGGTGGGGCCGAGGGCTTCGAGCTGCTGGACCATCATGGCGGTGAAGGTGTCCTCGGCGTCGACGACGAGGACCTTCAGTCCCTCCAGCGCGGGTACGGTCGGGGGGCGGGCGGCGGTGTCGGCGAGCCAGAAGTCGGCGATGCCGGTGTTGCGGCCGCGTAGCGCGTCGCGGATGGCGGGGTGGTCGGCGAACCGCGGGGCGGGCTGTGCGGT
>NZ_JACBXC010000096.1 GCF_013870535.1 Streptomyces phytophilus
GCGCCCGACATCAGCGCCGTGTACAGGATCAGCGACGCGCCCAGGCCCACCGCCCAGCCGTAGTCCGCCAGCGGCTTCAGGAACGGGATCAGGCCGTCCTCCGGGTACGGGCCGGAGGCGCCCGCGTCCGTGTGGGAGCCGCCGATCGCCAGCAGGCCGCCGACCGCGAAGGCCAGCACGCCGCGCCAGTTCCAGCCGCCCGTGTACCAGTACGCGCCGTCGCGGCGGTACAGGTCGGGCAGGGCGAGCGCGGTGCGGCGGACGAGCCAGTAGTCGGCGATCAGGACGCCCGCGACCGCGCCCAGGAGGCCGCCGTAGGTGCCCAGCCAGACGAAGATGTAGATGTCCGGGTTGGCGATCAGCTCCCACGGGAACATCAGCATGCCCGCGGCGCAGGCGATCAGCGATCCGGTGCGGAAGCTGATGGCCTTCGGCGCCAGGTTGGACAGGTCGTACGCCGGACTGACGAGGTTCGCCGCGACGTTCGTCGTCAGGGTGGCGAGCAGGATGACGAACAGGGCGAAGGCGACGCCCAGTTTGGTGTCCATGCGCGCGGCCAGCTCCGCCGGCTCCCAGATCGGCTTGCCGTAGACCGCCTGCGAGCCCGAGGTGACCAGCACGGACAGCAGCGCGAACGCGGCCATCGTGGTGGGCAGTCCGAGCGACTGGCCCCATATCTGCGCGCGCTGGCCGGCGCCGAAGCGGGTGAAGTCCGGGATGTTCAGCGACAGCGTCGACCAGAAGCCGATCATGCCCATGAGGGCGGGGAAGAACACCTTCCAGAACTCGGAGCCCCAGCCCAGCTCGGACGGCTCGTCCAGCAGCGGGCCGAAGCCGCCGGCCTGGTCGGCGATCCATATGAGCAGGGCGACCGCGCCCGCGAGCATCAGCGGCGCGGCCCAGTTCTCCAGCTTCTTCACCCCCTCCATGCCGAAGAGGATGATGCCGACCTCGACCAGCCAGAACAGCACGAAGCACAGCCACTGCGGCCACGGGTAGCCGCCCCACGAGCCGGCCTCGACCCACCAGCTCCCGGCCCCGATGATCTTCCCGGCCAGGAAGTAGATCGCCTGGCCGCCGATCCACGTCTGGATGCCGAACCAGGCGCAGGCGACGACGCCGCGCAGCAGCGCCGGCAGGTTGGCGCCGACCACGCCGAACGACGAGCGGGCCAGGACGGGGAAGGGGATCCCGTACTTCGGTCCCGCGTGGCCGGTCAGCAGCATCGGCAGCAGCACGATGACGTTCGCCAGGGCGATGGTGAGAACGGCCTGCTTCCAGTCCATGCCCAGCGCGATGAGGCCCGCGGCCAGCGTCCAGGTCGGCACGTTGACCGCCATGCCCACCCAGAGCGCGGCGAAGTTGTAGGTGGTCCAGGTCCGCTGCGCGGCCGGGACCGGGAGCAGGTCGCCGTTGGCGAACTTTGAACTATGCCAGTTCTCGGAGTCAACGTCTGTGCTGGTGGGAGCGGTTGGGACGCTGGCCATGTGACGCACCTCACAGGGGACAGGGCCCTGCCAGGTGCCGCGCGGGGGCCTCAGGCAGGGCCGATGGCAGGTGGTGCACCGTGTGAAATGTCTTTGACTTCCTCGTGGAACTCCCGCGTCAGGGACTCACGCGGGAATCGCTGCAACAACTCACCGGTGAGTTCCCCAGCGACCAAGAGCAAAGAGGGTAGCGACTTCCGCTCCGTACCGAAAGCACCCCGGGCGATACTGACCGCTTCGTCAAGCTCGCCTGAACGCGCCGCAGCAACACCGAGAGTGAGCCGGGCTTCCGCAACACGCATGGGGTATCGCTCTGCCCCGTCCGGTGTGGTACCGATCCGGATGACTTCCCGAGCGTGCCCGGATGCACGGGCATCGTCACCTAGCATCCGATAGGCATCCATCTCGTAGAAATCCCACTTGTCGGGGTCGATGACGAAATGGTGTTCTCTGTGGTCGGGCCGGGGAAGGCGGTCGAGTCGCGCACGTCCTGCATCGAAGGTGTCCCGCACTTCACGGGCGTTTCCGATGCGGGCATGGGTCTTTGCGGCGTGTGCGTAGAGTTGCACACCGACGCTGTGCGTCGAATCGGACCGATGACCGGCTTCCACGCACTCCAGCACATCTCCGAATCGCCCTTGGGTCAGAGCGAACCACGCCCCGAGTTCGAACGACCACGCGGTGATTTCGCCGTGCCCTGACTCGTGCCCGATACGCCTGGCGGTATCACGGCTGATCTCAGCCGCTTCGCGCTGACCCATATCGTATTCGAGACAGCCGCCAAGCAGAAAGAGCCATCCAGCCTGCACCAGAAGCTCTCGATGCTGCTTGAGCGTCGTACGGCCATTCATCATCTTGTTGATGTGGCGTAGCCCTTTACGCGTCTGTACATGCAGGGTTCGCGCCGGGACATACGGATAAGAACGGCACAGCCTGTCAACGGCGAGTAGAACGGTCTCCAGGTCTTCCTGGCTTACGTCGGTAGCCCTTGCCTGTTGGGCCAACTTCGCTACTTCCCAAGGCCCTACGTCGAAGTCAGGGAGTACCGGGCCGAACTCACCCGGGGATGCAGGGAGTTGCGGGGAAAGCTGTTCAGCTTCCCAGGGGCGCGGCAACAATCCCAACATATGACCTGGGATGCGCAAGCCGTCTGCGATCTCTGCGACCTTTTCGAACTGCGTAACCTTGGATCGGCCACGCGCAATCTGCCCGACCCGCTCACCCTTGATACCGCACGCTTCGCTGATCTTCAGGAAGCTGATGCCGCCCCACTTCTTCGCCAGGCGGAACACCTCACCGAAGTCGTGGCGCCCCAACGCTTCGCGTACGTCCTCCCGTTCGAGCACATGCGGCGGCAGTGCCGCCGGGAAATCGTCGGCCATCTCGCAGTCCTCGCGTCGTTCGAGGTCAAGGCGGGGGTGCAGGTCCTGACCCCAGAGTCTACCCCCGATGGGTAGCCCACGGAGGGGGCTCCGTAAAAGCTCCCCGCGCGTCACCATCGGGCCCATGAAGCAGGCACAACGGCACCGGCAGGGTGCAGCTTACAGACCGCACAGCGGCTGTGCTGCACGGTTCATTGGGACGCGAATCAGTCTCAGGACCATATGCAATTTCGACCGTGCCGCGGGTGCCGCTTCCGAACCAGTCCACCAACCACCACCGAAAGAATCAGTTTTGGGGCGATACCAGATGCCATACATGACGTTCGATCAGCATGGCACTGCGGACACGTCGGTGATGAAGTGGCAATGGCGACGGCATCCCCGATGTGTCGGGCTGGCACGAGCCCAGTTGCGCAAGGCGTTGGCCGGGTGGGGGCTGGCCGGGATTGAAGAGTCGGCTGCACTGGTGGTCACTGAGCTCATGACGAATGCCGTCGTTCATGCTCATGTGCCACCCGGGCGAGAGATTCAGACGCGCTTCCTCCGGCAGGAAAATGGAGTACGTATCGAGGTGCACGATGCCTCCGACGTATGGCCGAAGCAACGGGAGCCTGATGAGTCGGGCGGCTACGGACTGCTCATGGTCGAGCAGTTAGCGACCCGATGGGGGGTAGCGGAGCGCGGCGGGATCGGCAAGGTCGTATGGGCCGAAGTATTCGACCCATACACCGTCCCGCCGGAGTGAAGTCACCATAATCAGCGCGATATTCCTCACGGGATGCCAGTTGCGTACTGACAACTAAATATCCCTCACAGCAGACCGGACCACCCGTCGCCTGGAAGCTACCGGGTGGTCCGGCAGGGGAACACTGCGGAACCCCGGTAGGTAAGCCTACCGGGGCCGTAGTGCTGTGCACAGCGGCTTTCACAGATCTTCCATACGAGGAGGTGAGGAGCACTGTTACCCGCACATGAGGGGTGCCGGGCCCGGAACCGGTGCGTCTGCGGTGCCGTGGCATCGGATGCAAGGGGAGCCTGCATCAAGTGCAAGCGGCGCGGCCGATGGGAACGACGGAAAGCCCAGCGAGGAGACAGGGAGATTCGATAAACGGAACAGTCAGGCAACAAGTTCGCGAGGAAAGAAGGGAGGTGGTGAATCTATTGGTCGTGACCGTGTCCGTGGTCGGTCTGCTCAGCGTGATCACGTTCATCCTGTGCAGGAACGCGGGGCTACGTGTCTCGCATGCGACGGTCTGCATCGTCCTGGGGTTCTATCTGGCATCGTCCAGCTTCGCGGAGCCGATCTCTGAAGTGACTCAGGGTCTGCTCGACGTGATCCAGTCCAGTTCCTAGATGCCTGAGGTGTCCCGCGCACCGCGCGCGGGACACCGGAACCACAGAACAACACCAAGTACACGCCGAACAAAGGAGGTTGCCAACCCCTTGACATCCAACGACGAAATCACGCGCCTGTTGCCGCGCGTCAAGATAGACCTGGAGGCCATAAACAACGCTTGGGCAGCGTTGGACCGAGTCAACCGCTGTGCACACTGCCACGCTGACGGCTTCGTGCTGCTGATGTACTTCTCAGCCCGAGCAATCGAAGCCTCACAGCTCAGCATCGAAAACCACCGACTGTCGGCAGCAATCACCGAAGAGCGCCGACGCACCGCGAACCTGCTCGCCGCCATTCGCGCGGCCCTCTCCGCGGAGCACGACGGCGAGAGCGACCCCCTCTGGTACCTGCGCGACGAGTACGGCACACACAAGGGCCGGATACCGGAAACCGCGGGAGGTGACGCCACTTGAGGAGGCGTCATACGCGGCAACTGTCGAACAGGCAGCGCAGAGCGCTGCGGAAGAACAACGACACAGTCGGATTGATGCTCCTTGACACCGAACCCCTGTGGGTTGTCCTGCCCGGCATGTTCGGCCGTTTCCTGTGGCGCCACCGTTCCGCACTCGCGCCGTTCACCGTCGCCGTAGCCGTGTTCATCACGTCTGCGGTTGCCCATAAGAGGAACAGCGGCATATGGGGAGCCGTTCTCACGGGTACCGTCGTACTCACCGCCGCCGTGGGGTTCCCTCACTCGGTGCTGAGACGGCACCGGTTCGGTGCGCGGGCTGCGCGAGTTCTGGCGCGCATATGGGCGGCGTGCGGGATGGACCGCCCCCTTGAGCGGGCCTACGGCGCCGTCGTCATAGCCGCTATGGGCGGCTGGAGTTCGGCCGCCATTACCGCCAGCGTGACCACTCAGCCTATTCGAAGCATCTGGCTGTACGCCACGGTTGTCTGCGGAATTCCGTGGTGGATCCACCGCAGGCGACGCGCCCGGGTGCGCGTGGAACGCACGATATCCGCGTGGCCCGGACTCGCAGAGAACATGGGCCTGCCCGGATCCCGTATCGCATCCGCCGTCGTGGATGCCTGGGGATTCACCGCCCGCCTCATCCTGCGGAAAGGCAACACGGTGAGCGATGCCGTGGGCCGTATCGGTGCCATTGAATCGGCACTCGGTGTGCGAGCAGGTTCGGTCCGTGTCCTTCCCGACAGCAAGCGCGCCGACCGATGCACTCTGCGCGTGGTGGAGAAGGACCCGCACGCCAAACCGCTCGAATGGCCTGAGACCGCAACCGCCAGCATCACACGGCCAGTAGCTCTCGGGCTCTTCGAAGATGCCCGGACGGTGGCCGTGTCGTTCCTGCGGCGGCATGTCCTCATCGGGGGCGTGGTCGGCTCCGGGAAGTCCGGGGTCGTGAATGTGATCCTCGGAGTCCTCACGGCATGCAGGGATGCCGTCGTCTGGGGAATCGACCTCAAGGAAGGAATGGAACTCTCCCCGTGGAATCCGTGCTTGGGCCGCTTGGAGACAAACGGACGACACGCCTGCGCATTACTGCGCGACGGCGTAGCCGAGTTGGAACGGCGCGCGCGTCTGCTCACCGAACAAGGACAGCGGGTCTGGGAACCCACCCCGGAGAATCCCGCACTCGTCATCGTCATCGACGAGTACGCGGAACTCCCCGAGGAAGCCCGCGAATTCGCTGACTCCATAGCGCGCCGTGGTCGTGCCGTAGCCGTGACGCTGGTAGTAGCGACTCAGCGGCCCACGCAGAAGACGATGGGCGGTGCTACCCGCACACAGATGGATGTGAGGATCTGCCTGCGCGTGCGGGAGCGTCGCGACGCTGACCTGATTCTCGGTCAGGGATTCGCCAAGTCGGGCTGGAACGCGGACGCTCTCACACTCCCGGGGAGCTTCCTTATCTCCGGCCCCGAACACCAGACACCCGACAGAGCACGAGCTTGGTTGGTCACCGACGATGCCGTCATCCGGCATGTGTCGGTCCACGCGGGGAAGCGACCGGCCGCTGCCGCGCCCGCAGACGGGCCGTCAAGGGCCGCAGAGGACCCCTCCGGCCCTGAACCCGCCACGCCCGCCGACAACGCCTCTGAGGGCGCGGACGGGGCGGATACGGCCCTGTGGGTCGCTCTCCGGCGGGCCGGAGCAGAGGGCGCGTCGGTCAAGGGACTCATGACCGCTTCCGGCCGGGGTCGGAGCTGGGTGTACTACCGGCTCCGGGAGCACGCCGACGCAGGCCGGGCCGTCCAGCTCTCCCGGGGCCGCTGGCGGGCGCTCACGGACAGCCAGGCCCCAGTCGGCGGACGGGCGTCGGCAAGCCCCACCCGCACCCGCCGCGCCCGCCGCGCTACACGGGACCGCCGCCCGCCGAACCGTGACACACGGTAACGGCCGGAACGTCCACGCCTCACGCGCGCCTGCGCGCATTGAGGCCATTTGTTCCCCTGTGGACGTGGACGTGTACGAACACCGTGAGTAGCCACGATCACCCGGGAGTGCTCCGCCTGGCTCCAGAGTATTCGGGCATCGACAGAATGGAGGCGATATCAGCGCGTGCAACAGAACAACGTCCCTCGACGAAAGGAATCACCTACCAGGAAACAACGAAGGACCCGAGAGAGGCGAACACCGACGCCTGACGCGAAGGCAAGAGCTACAGATCACACCATCCGAGAGTCAGAGATGGACGCCCGCGCCGAGGCCATCGTGGACACGATGCCCCCGCTCAGTGATGAGCAACGCGCTCTGCTGGCACTATTGTTCCGCGACAAGACCGTGAAATAGCAATACGGTAAGGGCCCCGGAAATTGCTCCGGGGCCCTTACTTTATACCTAGCCAGTGAAGCACGCACCGACAATAGCCCCTTCACCTTGAAGAAACCGATGGTTCCTTGCCGGCAGGGCGAACCGTCATCAACAGAAACGGCTGATACGCATTCACCTAACGCACGTGAAACTGCCTCAACGCAAGAACCACGGTAACGGGGGCGGCCAAGCCAGGGTTAAGGTAGATGGCACAAAACACTGCCATGGCCAGAATGCCGTTATTACGGGCCTCACGATCACAATCTACAACGCCTTGCAGCACGCGGCATTTCAATGTGCGCCACACTCTCTGAAACATATGACCTCCAGTACATTGCATTATCCCCAGACGCCACCTCAGCGGCATCGACGCCGACCCTCCCAAGTCCTCTCCTCAGCCAGAAGCCATGTCGGTCCATACAGACTGTTTGCTGGCTATGCTCGTGGTCACGCCGTTGTCCGACAGGTCCGAGTCGGACGAGGCAAGTCAGGTACGGAAGCGAGACAGGGGTGCAGGTGACAGGGCATAAAACAGTACAAAACCTGCAAGAACAGCTCAAATCTTTGGAAGCGCGAGCGCAACACAATCGAAAGAATCAGGGCAAGGCTTGGAGTCGAAATACAGCGGCTCAGAAATCCGGCTTGGCGAAGCAGACAGTGAGCGGTTGGTTTAGTGATTCTCGGCCTAGAATCCCCAAGGATCCAGAGGATCTATGGAAATTGGTGGCTACATACAGCGACTGGGCCAACGAGCACCCGCAAAGAAGGTTCTGGAAAGATCTATGGGAGAGCGCTCGGAGTAGCCTAGGGCACGATCAGACCTCTAGCTCACGGCGAAAGATCGAACATTGGACGAACCCATTTGACCTAGAGGTTCATCGATCCATCGATGCTGGAGCAGCTAAGCTCGGTCTCCCTGCGCTGCCTCTCTACATTCAGCGCCCTCATGATAAGACCCTCGAAGATATCGTGGCAAAGGTAGCTGAGGGAAAGAACAGGATTGCCATTCTTGTGGGGGAATCATCCACGGGAAAAACGCGAGCGTGTTGGGAGACTATCCAAAAACTGCCAGATTCCTGGTCGCTGATACATCCGATTCATCCGAGTCATCCGGACTCCCTTTTGCAGGCTCTTGAGGATGGGATCCCCTCTCAAACAGTGCTTTGGTTAAATGAAACGCAACTCTACTTGAATACTCCCGGCAGCGAATCAGGTGAACGAGTCGCCGCAGGCTTGCGCGAACTACTGCGAGACCCCCGAAGTGCACCCATGCTTGTACTGGGAACCTTGTGGCCTGATCACTGGGACGAACTTACTCGACTGCCTGATGGAAGGAGTTCTGACAAGCATCCACATGCACGGTCGCTCCTAACGGACCACAGTGTTTCGGTCCCAGCCTCGTTCTCCACCCAAGCCCTTGAGTCTCTAAGATCCCGTATGAATTCAGACCCGCGCCTTTTTGAATCATACGAGCAAGGAGGTGGAGGAAACTCTCGCATCACGCAATTTTTGGCAGGCGCACCCGCCCAATTGGAACGCTACCAGAATGCGCCGGAACATATCAAGGCAATAGTAGATGCAGCAGTCGACCTAAGGCGAATGGGGCACTCTCCCCTGATTCCTCGACCACTCCTCACAGAAATGGCGACCTTGGCCATGGATGATGAGGTGTTGGCCAGGCTCTCTGATGATTGGATCGAAGAAGGAATTAAGTACGCACTTGCGCCCTGCAGAGGTGCTAGCGGGCTACTAATCAGAAATCACCCGATGCCAGGCGCGCTATCGGACTCTGATCGCGCCTACAGGGTTTCAGATTATCTCGAACAAGTCGGCCGAAAAGAACGTTCTAATATGCCACCACAACCGTCTTTCCTATTTACGGTTCTGCGCCATGTAAGGGACGTGGAGCAGCTAAGGTCCATTGCCACGGCACTGGAGGAGCGCGGGCGTTGCTTCTACGCAGCCCAGTTGCTTCTTCGCGCCTCAGACCTAGGTGATTTCGAGTCAGCGCGTATGCTTGCAGGACTTCTTGAATTTGCAGAGGATTGCATCGGGGCAGCACAAATCATGGAGACGAACTACTTGTCAGGCGGTCCTGCCGGCATCGAATGGCTTGCCTATCACTTGCTTCGAAGCGGCGAGCAGGAGAGAGCCGAAGCTCTGTGCGTGGTTGAATTCGAAAAGAATAATACCAAGCCTTGGATTAGAATGCGCGAAGCCTACGACCTGGCCGACGATACTGCAAGTTCCGAAAAACTCGTACAGCGCATGGTCAGTCGCCAGTACCCGGAGATCGGCATGATGATCGGGGCAGGCGATCTCGACGAGGCGTCGAAGATTGCAATTCGGTCGATCGCCGAGCGGTTCACGATTTCCGAAGTGGAGGCAAAACTCCTAATTGATCGAGAACTCAAAGTCGCTGCCCCCAGACTGAAATTGATCACTAGCGCTTTGAACGAACATACGGAAGTACTTCGAGAAAGCATGGACCGGCTGAAGGAATACGGAAAGGAGTTTTCCGAGTCCGGAAAAGCTCAAGAAGTGCGTGCCATCAGGGAAAAGATCGCGGCCCACACGCGCGCAGGAGATGAAACCCAGGCGAGATCGATTATCATCCAAGGCCTGAATTCCGGGATTATCGGCCTTGAAGTGCTTGGCTCTTACTTTACCGACTTGGGCCAAGAGGATACGGCCGAGTCAGCCCAAAGGCACGGGATCGATTGGTATGGAAACCTTCTCCCAAAATGGGGCCTCAGAGAAGTTCGGAACGCCTATGACTCACTATCCTTGGATGGTTAAGCGACAAATGCGCCCCTCTACTCAGCCCAGGCACCGTTTCCGTCGACCTTGTGCTGAAGATTCCGCACAGGAGTGGACGAGATGGGCAAGGTCTTCACGCCATTCAGTCAGTTGACAGTTGCCTCGACAGGCTCAAAGTTCACGCGATCTTCAATCTTCAGACGGCTGCCCTTGCCGACGGGGAGAACCGTGATACTGAAAATTGTTCTAAGGCCGATACGCTTCTCACCCAACGTGAGTTCTTCCCATGCCGCCTTGGCGTCGTCGGCCTGGATTACCTTCCCTAGTGGCGATTCCCCGTCGTCCATTTCTGCCAACTGGTCCTTTACTCGGTCCATCTTGGCCCGCCGACGCCGCGTGCGCACAACCATCTGGCTTTTGGTGATCAGATCGTCATCGTAGTCGGCTGCTATCTCTTCCAACTTCCGTCGATGCTCAGCCAATTCCGATTGCAGCGCAGCCACGTCAATGTCCGAGGAAGGCGACTGGATCAGATCCGCTGCATCTTTGCGTTTCAGCCGTTCGACCACGACCCGCGCGACGAAGTCATCCAAGTCAGCGAGAGAAACCGTGACGTGCCCCTTGCCCCTCTCCTGACACCGATACACGAAGCGGCCAGCGCGCCTACTGGA
Source organism: Streptomyces phytophilus (assembly GCF_013870535.1). Taxonomy (GTDB): domain Bacteria; phylum Actinomycetota; class Actinomycetes; order Streptomycetales; family Streptomycetaceae; genus Streptomyces; species Streptomyces phytophilus. The sequence goes on from NZ_JACBXC010000096.1 coordinate 10,470, forward strand.
CTTGTCGACGCGTAGAGGCGATCCACAACAGCATTTGTAGATTCCAGACCCGAGGTACTTTGCAGCCCGGCCAGTTCCGGGTGTTGTCCTGCGCTCCGGATCCGTCAGTTTCGATACGATCGCGCGCCATTCGGACTC
>NZ_JACBXC010000960.1 GCF_013870535.1 Streptomyces phytophilus
CGTCCGGCTCGCCGGCCCGGAGGCGGCCGCCCTGATCGAAGCCGTCGCGTCGTACGCCCCGGACGCCCGGGACGCCCGGGACGCCCCGCAGCCGCGGAACCTGCGCGAGTCGGTGCGACTCAGCGCCGAGGGACGGGCCCGTACCTGCTATGACCACCTGGCGGGGCAACTGGGCGTGGCCCTGGCCGACGCGATGATCGCCCGCGGCCTGGTCGCCGCCGACTCCGGACTCGCGGTCACCGCGGAGGGCCGGGCGTGGCTGGGCGACACCCTCGGCTACGAGCGGCCGCCGGGCTCCCGGCGGCCGCTCGTACGGGCGTGCCTGGACTGGACGGAGCGCCGGCCCCACCTGGCCGGAGCGCTGGGCGCGGCGCTGTGCGCGGCCGCGCTGGATCGGGGGTGGGTGCGGCGGGTGGGGTCCGGGCGGGCGGTGAAGGTGACGCCGCAGGGGGCCGAGGCGTTCAGGAAGCAGCTGGGCGCGGAGGTGTAGCGGGCGGGGGGGCGGCCTGCGCACTCCGCGGCTGTTCGCTCCGCGGCTGTTCACTCCCGGCTACTCGCGCCCCGGCTACTCACCCAGGCCGCTCGCCCCGCGGCCACTCACTCCCCGGCGCCCACCGACGGCAGATACCGCGGCGCCCGCCACGCGTCCAGCTTCCCCTCCACCGCCGCACCCAGCGTCAGCAGTTCGCCGTCCTGCCGGTCGCCGGCCATCAGCAGCAGCCCGACCGGCAGTTCACCGACGAACCCCGCCGGAACGGACAGCGACGGATACCCCGACACCGCGGCAGGCGTGGACGACGGGATCACGTCGTCGTCGCCGCGCGCGCAGTCCGTCGTCCAGGCGGGCGGGTTGGCCGGGGCGGCGATGGCGTCGAGCCGGTGGGTGGCCATCGTCTCGTCGATGGAGCGCTTCGAGAGATCGTTCAGCTTCGCCCGCATCGCCCGGTACGCCGGGTCGGTGGGCGGCGGCGCGGCGAGCGCCTCCTCGAACAGCTCCTGCCCGGCGAAGCACGTCTGCTCCTCGGGGTGCGTGCGGTTGAACTCGATCAGCTCGCCGAGGTCCGCGGGCCCCTCGCGGGTGGCGAGGTAGGCGTCGATGTCCCGGTGGAACTCGGTCAGCAGCGCCGGGAACTCCAGTTCCCCCAGCCGGTCCTGATACGGCGGCGTCACCTCGACGACCTCCGCGCCCGCCCGCCGCAGCTCCCGGGCCGTACGGGTCATCAGCGCGTCCACCTCCGGCCCGAGAACCGGCAGCCGCCACAGCCCGATGCGCTTGCCGCGCAGCTCGCCGGGGCGGGCGAGGGCCGCGTACGAGGGGAGGGAGGTCCGTACCGACTCGTCCTGCGCGAGGGCGGCGAGGGTGAGCGCGGTGTCGGTGACGTTGCGGGCCATGGGGCCGGCGGTGTCCTGCTCGGCGGAGATGGGGACCACGCCGTCCTGGCTGACGACGCCGAGGCTCGGTTTGTGCCCGACCACGCCGCTCATCCCCGCCGGGCAGACGATGGAGCCGTCGGTCTCGGTGCCGACCGCGACCTGCGCGAGGGAGGCGGCGAGCGCGGCGGCGGAGCCGGAGGAGGAGCCGCAGGGGTTGCGGTCGAGGACGTACGGGTTGTGGGTCTGCCCGCCTACGGCCGACCAGCCGGAGGTCGGCTTCGCGGCGCGGAAGTTGGCCCACTCGGAGAGGTTGGCCTTGCCGAGGATCACGGCTCCTTCCGCGCGGAGCCGGGTGACGAGCGCGGCGTCGTCGGCGGGCGGGCGGCCGGCGAGGGCGGAGGAGCCGGCGGTGGTCGGCAGGTCGCGGGTGTCGATGTTGTCCTTGAGCAGGACGGGGATGCCGTCGAGGGGGCCGCGGGTGTGGCCGCGGCGGTGCCGGGCGTCGCTGGCGGCGGCCTGGCGGAGTGCGGTGGGGTCGCTGCGCAGGACCGAGTCGAGCTTGTGGTCGACGGCGTCGATGCGGCCGAGGTAGGCGCGGGTGAGGGCGGTGGCGGTGAGGGAGCCGCGGTGCATGCGGCGTTGCAGCTCGGGGATGGTGACGGTGTCGAGGTCGACGCCGAGCCGGGCTTCGGCGGCTGCCGCGGACGCGGGGCCGGGCGGGGCGGCGTGGGCGGACGGGCCGGGTAGGCCGGTGGACCCCGCGAGGAGGGCTCCGGCGGCGAGGACGGCGACGAGTGTGGCGGTGCTCCTGTTCCCCATGGGGCTCAGCGCACTACAGGCCCGGGGGGAGCACAAGGGCGCGCGGCGGTATGTGCGGGGAGTGATGGGTGGGGGTGTGCGGGAGGCGCCGGGGTGTCGTGGTGCTGTGCCTGTGCGGCTGCTGTGGCGGTGCTGCGGGCGGCTGTTCAGCGGTTGGCTGGCGGTGGCGCTGGTGCTC
>NZ_JACBXC010000961.1 GCF_013870535.1 Streptomyces phytophilus
GGCAGTGGCTGGTGGCCCGCGGGGCCCGGCTCCCGGCCCTCCGGCGGGTAGTCGCAGTCGAGGCCGGAGACCTCGTAGTCGTCGCCCTCGTTCTGCTCCTGGTCGACCACCACCGCGGCGGTGCACGCCCGGCCGTGCTCGTCGGTGAACGTCACCACCTCGCTGTAGTCGGTCGGCTGGCTGCACCCCGCGAGCACCAGCACCGCCGCTGCCGTCGCCAGCCCCGCGCCGATCCCCCACCGTCGCCTCATGGCTCCCCCTTCGTCGCTCCCGCTCTCCGCTGTGCGGGTCGACGGTGGAATGCCCGCCCCGTACGCCCCCTAACGCGCCGGGGGCGCGGAAGGCCGGAAGTTGGCCGGCCGGACGCGGCCCGGACGCCCCCCGTTGGCCCGCCCGTCGGTCCGGGACCTCAGCCCCGCTCGGGTTCCGCCGCCGCCAGCCCGCCGGCAATCAGCTCCGTGACGCGGACGAACCCGTCCGTCCCGTACCCCAGCCCGATGACCCGCTGCGCCTGCCCGGCGGCGGCCCGCATCACCGCGGCGTCGACGCCGTGGCTCTCGGAGGTGGCGATGATGTGCTTCATCGACGACGCGGACGACGTGATCGGGTTGCTCGTACCGGAGTAGTCCCCCTCGGCCACCGCCCGCGACATCTCCTCGATGGCCTCCGGCAGGATCGCGCCGATGCCCTTCGCGAAGGGCGCCAGCTCCCCCGGCGCGACCCCCTCCGCGCGGGCGACCGCCAGGGCGTGCGCGCAGCCCGCCATCGTGGTCCAGAAGATGTCGAGCAGCGCCACGTCGTACGCGGCGGCCCGGCCGTGGTCCTCGCCGAGGTGGGTGTGGGCACCGCCCAGCGCGGAGAGCACCCGCTGCTGCTCGTCGTACAGGTCCTTCGGGCCGCTGTAGATGAACACCCCGTCCGGCGTGCCGATGGTGAAGACCGGCGTCATGATCGAGCCGTCGAGGTAGCGCACCCCGTGGTCCGCCGCCCAGGCGGCGGCGTCGCGGGCCCGCGTGGGGGTGTCGGCGCTCAGGTTCGCGACCGTACGGCCCTTGAGCGCTTCGGCGACGTCCGGGCGCCGCAGCACCGCGTCGGCGGCGTCGTAGTCCACGACGCACACGACGGTCAGCTCGCTCGCGGCCACCGCCTCCGCCGCCGACGCCGCACGCAGCGCGCCCTGCCCGACCAGCTCGGTGTCCCGGCCCGGGGTCCGGTTCCAGACCGTGGTACGTACCCCCGCCGCGACGAAAGCCCCGGCCAGGGCCCGTCCCATCGGGCCCAGGCCGAGGACGGTGACGGCAAGTTCTGCGGACATGACTAACCTCCATAGGTGAAGACAGTGGAAAAAAGAGACACGTGGTGACCATGGGGGTGCCATGACGCGCAAGCTCGCTCAGAACACGAACGTCTGCGGGGTGACCGCGGCGATCGCCGTCATCGACGGCAAGTGGAAGACGTCCCTGCTCTGGCTGCTGGAGACCGGCTCCCGGCGCCCCGGCGAACTGCTCCGGCTGCTGCCCGGCCTCAGCGAGAAGGTGCTGACGCAGGCGCTGCGCGAGATGGAGGGCGACGGCCTGGTGCACCGCGAGGTGCACGAAGGGCTGCCGTTGAAGACGGTCTACTCCCTCACCGACTTCGGCCGCGACCTCTCCGTGGCGCTGACCCCGCTCTCCGACTGGGGCCACCGCCGTCTGGACAACCTCACGGGAGCCTCCCCGGCTCCCTGACCACCTCCGTGCTCCGCCTCTGCCTCCAGCCTCGCCGCCGGATAGCGGCGTGCCAAGTACCCACAAAAAGGTGGGTACCGCCGGGCGGCGGCGGGGAGGTCCCGGCGGTCTGCCGCGGGGGCGCCGGCGGTCTGCCGCGGGGGCGCCGGCCGTCCTGGCGCCCCCGCGGGACCGGGGGTGCGTCAGTCGATGCGGACCGGGCCCTGCTTGGCGCCGTTGCCCGCGAAGTTGCATATGGACGGTGCCATCACGTGCGACGGGCTGGACCAGCCGGCGCACTGGTAGCTGGAGTGGCCGTACCAGTCGTGGCCGAACTCGTGCGCCGCGAGCAGCGCGTCGTCGTTCACGCCGCCCATGTACAGGGCGATGCGCTGGCCCTGGCCCCAGTTGCAGCCGACGATGTTGCCGCCGCCACCGCAGTCGGTGATGTAGCTGTTGCGGCACTCGACCGGGGTGTCGCTGCCCGAGGTGCGGTCCAGGTTGGCCCAGGCCGCGGCGCCCTGCGCGATGGCGCCGGCGTAGGCGCTGCAGGACGAGGTGAGGTAGTACGCGCGGTCCGTCGGGACCGGCCAGGCGGCCGCTCCGACGTCGTCGCCCCGCGGGCCCTCGGCCGCCAGCGCCTCGAACTCCTCGGCGGTGAT
>NZ_JACBXC010000962.1 GCF_013870535.1 Streptomyces phytophilus
GTGCGGCACATCGGGCTGCCGCTCGCCGGGCTCTGCGTCGCGCTGTTCTTCCTCGCGCCGTACGTCGCGATGTTCCTCGGCTCGCTGAAGACCGACGCCGAGTTGTTCCAGGTGCCCGCCGACTACCTGCCCGACGAGTGGGCCTGGTCCAACTACGCCGACGTGTGGGACAAGATCCCGCTGGCCAGCTACTTCAAGGTCAGCCTCATCGTCGCGCTGGTCTCCACCGTCGTCGTGCTGCTGATCGCCGCGCCCGCCGCGTTCATCCTGGCGCGGACGAACTTCCGCGGCCGGGGCGCGTTCCTCGGGCTCGTGCTGGTCTCCCAGATGTTCCCCGCGGTGGCGCTGCTCATCGGCCTGTACCGGGAGGCGGTCTTCACCGGCGGGATCCACAGCTACTGGTTCATCATCGCGGTCAACTGCGCCTTCAACATCGCCTTCGCGATCTGGATCCTGCACACCCAGTTCAGCTCCATACCCCTGGAGATAGACGAGGCGGCGATGCTCGACGGGCTCGGCCGCTTCCGGATCATGGTGCGGATGGCGCTGCCGCTCGCGGCCCCCGCGCTCATCACCGTCACGATCTTCACGTTCATCCAGGTCTGGAACGAGTTCGTCATCTCGCTGACCGTCTTCAACGAGCCCACCGAGAACCGGGTGCCGCTCACCGTCGGCGTGCAGCAGTTCGTGGGCCTGTACGAGACGAACTACCAGTACCTCTTCGCCGCCTCCCTGATGGCGATCGTGCCCGCGGTGATCCTGTTCGCACTCATCGAGCGGTACCTGGTGAGCGGCCTGACGAAGGGCAGCACGAAATGAGCCACCCCATGCCCGGCAGCGGCTCCGGCAGCCGGCCCGGCGGAAGGCCCAGCAGAAGGGCCGTCCTGCGCACCGGCGGCGCGCTCGCCTCCGCCTCCGCGCTCGGCGCGCTGGCCGCGGCCTGCGGCCGGCCCGTCCAGGCCGGCGACCCGAACGCCATCAAGGTCGTCATCGCGCAGTACACCGACGGCACGCAGCCGTACTGGCGCAAGCTCGTCGCGAGGTTCGAGGACAAGAACCCCGGCAAGAGCGTCAAGCTGCAGATCATCGACTGGGGCAACCTCCAGACCCAGATCAACACGATGGTGCAGACCGGCCAGCTGCCCGACATCGCCAACCTCAACCTCTTCGCCGACTACGCCGACGCCGACCTGCTGCACCCCGCCGAGGACGTCCTCACCCCCGAGGTCTACGGCGACTTCATGCCCGCCTTCGCGGACAACGCCTCCTTCCGGGGCACGCAGTACGCGCTGCCGTTCCTCGCCACCGTCAACGGCATGTACTACAACAAGGCGATCCTGCGCGAGGCCGGCTTCGACGGCCCGCCGGAGACCCGCGACCAGTTCCTCGACGCCGTCGACCGGATCAAGGCGCTGCCGGGCACGTACGTCCCGTACGGGCTGGCCCTCGGCATCGAGTCCGGGCACTACGAGTTCGGCACCTGGGCCCGCGCCAACGGCGGCGGCTGGACCGAGAACGGCAAGTGGGCCATCGACAGCGACCGCAACGTCGAAACGCTCGGCTTCCTCCAGGACCTCAGCAAGCGCGGCTACACCCAGCCCAACCCCGGCCAGACCAACCGCCCCGACGGCACCTGGCCGCTGTTCGCCCAGGGCAAGGCCGCGATGGTCTACGGCGCCTTCGGCGCGCGGGCGTTCCTGGACCTGATCGAGAAGGGCGACGTCGACTACGGGCTCGCCGTGCACCCGGTCAGCCACGGCGCCGAGCCCGTCGCGCACGGGATCCAGGACTACCTGATGGCGTTCAAGAAGTCCGGCAACCGCGAGCTGGTCCGCGACTTCCTCAGCTTCTTCTACCGGCCCGACAACTACGTGCCGTACCTGAAGGCCGAGGGCCTGCTGCCGACGACGCAGTCGGCGGTGGACGTGCTCAAGGACGACCGGCGGGTCGGGCGGTACGTGGGGATGACCGGCCGGGCCCGGTTCGACCCCACGACGCGGCCGGTCTGGGCCGAGCTGCTCGGGGTGATGGGCAACGACCTGGGCAAGGCCGTCAGCCAGAACTCGGCGCCGGAGAAGGTGCTCCGCGAGTTCCAGTCCATCGCCGTCTCCGGGGACTGAACACCCCCGGATACCCCCGGATCCCCCCGGGGATCCCGCAAGCCCCGACGCCGCCGGCCCGTGGTGCCCTGTGCCGGCGGCGTCGGATCCGGCGTCCGCGGCGGGCGGCCGTCCTCCCGCCCGCCGCGGACCACCAACCCGGGCCCCGGCTCAGCGCAGCGAGAAGTCCGCGACGCGCACCCCCTCACCCGGCACCAGGTACACGTCCCGTCGCCCGGCCGCGCCCCGCAGCGCCGCCGCCACCTCCT
>NZ_JACBXC010000963.1 GCF_013870535.1 Streptomyces phytophilus
GCCACGGCACCGGCACGTCGGCGGTGATCCGCAGCAGCACCAGCAGCGCGTACGCCGCGGTGAACCGCGGCCAGGTGCTCGGCAGCCCGCCGTAGGGCGGACTCCACTCCCGTGCGCCCCGCGGCAGCCAGACGTACGGGCTCGTGCCACCGCTCCCGCTCATGCGCCGCATCCTCCCACGCGCTCGCGCGCCCCGACCACGGCGCCGCAGCGGCGCACCCGGTGCCTTCTCCGGGCACACGGAAGGCCCGCGGCGCACCGCGGGCCCTTCCGAACGGCAGTTGCTACGGCAGCGGGTACGGCGCTCGCGGCGAACCGCGTCCGCCGCTCAGCCCTTGCGGGCCTCGACCTCGCCGGTGAGCTGCGGGACGACGGCGAACAGGTCGCCGACCACGCCGTAGTCCACGAGGTCGAAGATGGGCGCCTCGCTGTCCTTGTTGACGGCCACGATCGTCTTCGACGTCTGCATGCCGGCCCGGTGCTGGATCGCACCGGAGATGCCGGCCGCGATGTAGAGCTGCGGGGAGACGGTCTTGCCGGTCTGGCCGACCTGGTGCGAGTGCGGGTACCAGCCCGCGTCCACCGCCGCCCGGGAGGCGCCGACGGCCGCGCCCAGGGAGTCGGCCAGCTCCTCGATGAGGTGGAAGTTCTCGGCGCCGTTGACGCCGCGGCCGCCGGAGACGACGATCGCCGCCTCGGTCAGCTCGGGGCGGCCCGTCGACTCGCGCGGGGTCCGGCCCACGACCTTCGTACCGGCCGCGGACTCGCCGAAGCCGAACGTCAGCTGCTCCACGGCGCTCTCGACCGGGGCGGCCTCGGGGGCGGCCGAGTTGGGCTTGACGGTGATGACCGGGGTGCCGCGCGAGACGCGCGAGCGGGTGGTGTACGCGGCGGCGAACACGGTCTGGGTGGCGACCGGGCCTCCCCCAGAGGCTTCGCCCTGGGCGGTGCCCCCATCGCCGGCCTCGACGTCCACGGCGTCGGTGATGATGCCGGAGCCGATCCGCACCGCGAGGCGGGCGCCGATCTCCTTGCACTCCACCGACGACGGCAGCAGCACGGCGGCCGGCTGCACGGCGTCGTACGCGGCCTTCAGGGCGTCGACCTTCGGCACGACGAGGTAGTCGGCGAACTCGGCGGCGTCGGCGGTCAGCACGCGCACCGCGCCGTGCTCGGCGAGCACGGGCGCCGCGGCGTCGACGCCGGAGCCCAGGTGGACGGCGACCGGGTCGCCGATCCGGCGGGCGAGGGTCAGCAGCTCCAGCGTCGGCTTGCGCACGGCGCCGTCGGCGTGGTCGACGTAGACGAGGACTTCACTCATGGATCTCGTTCTCCTGCGATACGAGGGCGGAAGGCGGAACGGCGGCGGGGACGCGGCTCAGATGAACTTCTGGCCCGCGAGGAACTCGGCGAGCTGCTTGCCGCCCTCGCCCTCGTCCTTGACGATCGTGCCGGCGGTGCGCGGCGGGCGCTTCGTGGCGTCCTCGACCTTGGTCCAGGCGCCCGCCAGGCCGACCTCTTCGGCGTCGATGCCCAGGTCGTCCAGGTCCAGGGTCTCCACCGGCTTCTTCTTCGCCGCCATGATGCCCTTGAACGAGGGGTAACGGGCCTCGCCGGACTGGTCGGTCACGGACACGACGGCCGGCAGCGACGCCTCCAGCTGCTCGCTGGCGGCGTCGCCGTCGCGGCGGCCGGTGACCTTGCCGTCGGCGACGGCGACGGTGGAGAGCTGGGTCACCTGGGGGACGCCCAGGCGCTCGGCGAGGATCGCCGGCAGCACGCCCATGGTGCCGTCGGTGGAGGCCATGCCGCAGACGACGAGGTCGTAGCCGACGTGTTCGACGGCCTTGGCCAGGACGAGCGACGTGCCCAGCGCGTCGGTGCCGTGCAGGTCGTCGTCCTCGACGTGCACGGCCTTGTCGGCGCCCATGGACAGGCCCTTGCGCAGCGCGTCGCGCGCGTCCTCGGGGCCCACGGTCAGCACGGTGATCTCCGCGTCGTCCGCGTCCTCGGAGATCTGCAGGGCCTGTTCGACCGCGTACTCGTCCAGCTCCGACAGCAGGCCGTCGACGGCCTCGCGGTCGGTGGTCAGGTCATCGGAGAAGTGCCGGTCGCCGGTGGCGTCGGGCACGTACTTCACACAGACAACGATCCTCAAGCTCACGCCGGCTCTCCTACCGCTTCGTATCGAGACACTGCCGTGCTGGCAGCATAGGCGCCATTCACGGCTGCCACCGGGCGGATCCGGTGGTCGCCGTCCAGTTTATTACTCGCCAGTAAACCCGTGCGCACACCCACCGTTCAAGGCCGCTCGGCTGTGACATTTCCTACGTGTCCCGCGGGCCCGTCGTGCTCCGCGCGCACCGC
>NZ_JACBXC010000964.1 GCF_013870535.1 Streptomyces phytophilus
GTGGAGCGGGAGGTGGAGCCGTACGGGCTGGTGCTGAAGGCGGGGGTCTGGTACCTGGTGGCGCGGGTCCCGGGGGCGGGTCCGGCGGCGGCTTCCGGGGCCGGTTCGAAGGGCGGTGCCGAGGGCGGTTCCGAGGCGGGGGGCGCGTACCGGGTCTACCGCGTGGAGCGCTTCGAGCGGGCGGAGATCACGGCGGAGGCGGACGGGGACGCGGGTGAGGGTGCGGGTGCGGACGCGGGCTTCGAGCGGGACGAGGGGTTCGACCTGCCGGGCTTCTGGGCGGAGCGGGCCGCCGCGTTCGCGCGGTCGATCCTGCGGGACGAGGTGACGCTGCGGCTCTCCCCCGACGGCCTGCGGCGGCTGCCCCACGTCACGGACCGGCTCGCCGCCGAGGACGCCGTGGCCGCCGCCGCCCGGCCGGACGAGGCGGGCTGGACAACGCTACGGCTGCGGGTGGAGTCCGCGGACGTCGCGTACAGCCAGCTCCTCGCCCTCGGCCCGGACGCGGAGCTGCTCGGGCCGCCGGAGCTGCGCGCGCGGTTCGCGGCGGCGGCGGCCCGCAGCGCCGCGCTCTACGGGCGCAGCCGGTAGCTCTCCGGGTCGCCGGGGTCCTCGCCGGCCATGACGCGCTGGAAGTACGGCCAGCTGTCCGGCACCGTGCCGTCCGTGTCCGTGAACCCGTACTCCTTGGCGACCTGCCCGCTGTACAGCGACGCGCCGTTCCACCGCGCCTTGTCCGGGTCCGCCGCCAGCGCCGCCACCGCGCGGCCGACGAGGACGGGCGACTCGGAGAGCGCGAAGTGCTTGTCCTTGGCGACCGCGTCGCGCCAGTTCTCCTCCGTCACCCCGAAGTGGTCGAGCATCTGCTCGGAGCGCAGGAAGCCCGGGGTGAGGGAGAGGGCGGTGGCGCCGGCGTCCTTCAGCTCGTGGCTGAGGTTGAACGCCATCCGGATCGGGGCGTTCTTGGTCAGGTCGTAGAAGAACATCTCGCGGTACGGCTTGTTGGCCTCCGCCGTGCCGTCGGTGATCTCGATCAGCAGCCCGCCGCCGGTGCGCAGCAGCAGCGGCAGCGCGCAGTGGCTGGTGATGAGGTGCGTCTTGGCGCCGAGTTCCAGCATGCGCAGGCCGCGGTCGAGGTCGATCTCCCACATCTTCTTGCCGAACTCGACGAGGTGCTCCCCGCCCCAGACGTCGTTCACCAGCACGTCGAGCCGGCCGTGGTCGCGGTCGATCCGGGCGACGAGGTCCCGTACCCGGTCGGCTTCGAGGTGGTCGACGGCGACCCCGACGCCCTCGCCGCCGGCCGCGGTGACCAGCTCCGCGGTCTCCTCGATGGTCTCGGTGGTGCGGCCGACCTCGCTGACCTGCTGCCGGGTCGTACGGCCCGTGGCGTACACGGTGGCGCCCAGCGCGCCCAGCTGCACCGCCATCGCCCGGCCGGCGCCGCGGGTGGCGCCCGCGACCAGGGCGACCTTGCCGCGCAGCGGCTTCTCGTCGGTGTGCGGGTCGGGCCTGTCTCGGTTCTGCTCTTCGCTCATGCGCACACCGTGGCAGCGAATCCGGACATCTCCTGTCTGGTTTTCCGGCGGGTTGCGAAAGGGGCTCCGGGGGATTCCGATCCCGCCGCTCCGCGTGCGTGCGCGCGGCGGAGGGCAGATGCTGGATCCGTGATGGAGGAGTCGGAGTTCTGGGAGCTGATCGACGGCACCCGCGAGGCCGCCGAGGGCGACCCCGCGGAGCAGGCCGACCTGCTCGTCGACCGGCTGACCGGGCTGGACCCGGACGCCGTGACCGACTTCGCCTGCCACTTCGAGTCGCGGATGAACCGCGCGTACCGCATGGACCTGTGGGGCGCGGCGTGGGTCCTGCTCGACGGGGTCAGCGACGACGCCTTCGACTCCTTCCGCGGCTGGCTGATCGGGCAGGGCCGGACGGTCTTCGAGGGCGCGCTGCACGAGCCGGACGACCTCGCGGACCTGCTGGAGGACTTCGACGAGGAGGCGGACGGCGAGGCGGAGGACCTGGCGTTCGCGGCGGACGAGGCGTACGAGCGGCTCACGGGGCTGAAGCTGCCGGAGCTGGGGCTGGCGGAGGCGCCCGCGGAGCCGCTGGGCGAGGCGATCGACTTCGAGGACGTACGGGTGCTGGCGCTGCGGTACCCCAAGCTGTGGGCGCTGTACCGGGAGGACTGACGGCGCCGCGGCCGGGCTCCCGGGGGCCTGCCGGGGCCGAGCCTGCGGGGGGCGCGTGCGTCAGACGAGCGTGCGCCCCATCAGCACGTCGTCCACGTACGTGCCGTCCAGCAGGAACTCCTGCGGCAGCACCCCCTCCACCGCGAACCCCTCCGACTCGTACAGCCGCC
>NZ_JACBXC010000965.1 GCF_013870535.1 Streptomyces phytophilus
GCGCCCGAGATGGGTCCTGCGGTACGCATCGAGGGCTCGCCCGCGGTCTTCGCGCAGGAGGGCCAGGCCGTCTACCGCTGGGCCATCAAGGAGCTGCCGCCGATCGCCCGGCGCGTCCTGGAGCGCGGCGGCGTGGACCCCGGCGACCTCGCGGCGATCGTGCTGCACCAGGCGAACCTGCGGATCATCGAGCCGCTCGCCCGCAGCCTCGGCGCCCCCCGGGCCGCCGTCGCCACCGACGTCACCGAGTCGGGCAACACCTCGGCGGCGAGCGTGCCGCTGGCGTTCTCCAAGCTGGTGGCGCGCGGCGACATCCCCTCCGGCGCGCCGGTGCTGCTCTTCGGCTTCGGGGGCAACCTGTCGTACGCGGGCCAGGTCGTGCGCTGCCCCTAGCCCGGCGGCCCGGTCAGCCGCCGAGCGCCGACAGGCGCGCGAACTGCTCGTCCGACAGCGTGAGATCCAGCGCGGCCACGTTCTCCGCCAGGTGGCCGAGCGACGTCGTACCCGGGATGGGCAGCACGTTCGGCGCCCGCCGCAGCAGCCAGGCCAGCGCCGTCTGCGCCGTGGTGGCGCCCAGTTCGGCCGCCACCTCCGCGACCGGCACGCCGGGAGCGGCCAGCTCGCCGACGGCCATCGGGAAGTACGGCAGGAAGGCGATGCCCTCGGCGGCGGTGTAGTCGACGACGGCCTCGTGCCGGCGCATCGCGAGGTTGTAGAGGTTCTGCACGGAGGCGATCGCGGCGATGCCGCGCGCCTCCCGCACCTGGTCCACGTCGACCTCGGACAGGCCGATGTGCCGCACCTTGCCCTCCTCCTGCAGCTCCTTGAGCGTGCCGACCTGGTCGGCGAGCGGCACGCCGGGGTCGACGCGGTGCAGCTGGAACAGGTCGAGGCAGTCCGTACGCAGCCGGCGCAGGCTCAGCTCCGCCTGCTGCCGCAGGTACTCCGGCCGCCCCAGCGGCACCCACTTCCCCGGGCCCGGCCGGGCGAGGCCGGCCTTCGTGGCGACGACGACCCCGTCCGCGTACGGGTACAGCGCCTCGGCGACGATCTCCTCGACGGCGCCGAGCGCGTAGGAGTCGGCGGTGTCCACGAGCCTGACGCCCAGCTCCACCGCGCGGCGCAGCACGGCGACGGCGCCGGCCCGGTCCCGCGGCGGCTCCCAGATGACCGCCTCCGACGGGGGGATGCCGCGGTGGTCGGTGAGCCGCATCGTGCCGTAGCCGATGCGCCCGACCGGCATGTCGCCGCCGAGGTCGAACGCGGTGCCTGCGGCGCCCGGCGGCGGGGCGGTCGGTGAGTGCGTCATGCGGCGACGCTACAACCTCGGACCGCGGCCGGGCGGGCACCGACGCGGGCCGAGCGGCGGGTCAGCCCGCGGCCTGCGGGAAGAGCGTGGTGAACGGCTCCAGCATGCCGGCCGAGTCGCGGACGTAGGGCTGGTCGAACTCCCAGACCAGGAAGAGCAGGAACGCCAGCAGCCCGCTGTGCAGTCCCGCGAGGATCAACTCGCGCGCCGAGCGCTGGATCTGCAGCGCGAAGACCATCCCCATAGCCACCAGCCCGCCCGAGATCAGCCCGAACCACACCAGCGAGGGCATCGAGGGACCCGAGTTCAGCGCCCGCTCGTTGCGGGCCTCCTCGGCCGCCGCGATCTGGTCGCCCAGCGCGTAGGCGGCGCGGTTCTCGGCGTCGGTCTCCGGCACGTACGCGATGAGCGCGCGGCGCACCTCGTCGAGCAGTTCGTCGCCGCGCTCGCTCAGCCCGTGGCCGTCCTGCATCGCCGGCCACTCGTCGTGCACGGCGTAGCCGACGTACGCCGCGATGTCCGCGCGGATCTCCTCGCGCACCGGGGCCGGGTACTCGGCGAGCCGCTCGCTGGTCTCGTGCAGCGCGAACGCCTCCCGCTGCACCGAGTCCTCCGCGCTGCCCTTGGCCTCCCAGACGCCGGCGATCGCCAGGCCCAGCACGATCGCGTACACCACCCCGATCATCATCGTCATGTACTCGATGACGTCGGGGGTCTCGTCGGGGTCGAACTCCTCGTCGGGGCGGCGGTGCCGGAAGACCGCGATGAGCACGACGACCGCGATGGCCGTGGCCATCGCGAGGGTGAGCATGAGCCATTCGGACACGGGCTGCCTCCGGCGGTTCGGACTGCTGGGCGCTCAGGAGCGGTTGCGGGCCGCGCCGGAGCCCCCGAGCGCGGCGGCGGCGAGGATCGCGGGGGCGACGAACAGCAGCATTCTGGTGACGGGCGAGGTGCCCTCGTCGACCTCGCGGGGCGGCGGCTCGTGGTAGAGGGGCCGCAGCGAGGGCGAAGGAGTGGGGGAGGGGCCCGGGTCCGGCGTGCGGCTGGGCG
>NZ_JACBXC010000966.1 GCF_013870535.1 Streptomyces phytophilus
CGCGAGGTCGTCAGCGCCTTCCTCGCGGCCTCGCGCGAGGGGGACTTCGGTGTGCTGCTCACCCTGCTCGCGGCCAAAGACCGTCATCGGCTTCACGATCGCCGACGGCGTCATCGCCGGCATCGGCCTGATCGCCGAGCCGGAGCCGCCCGGGCGGCTTGAGCTGACGCTGCCGGGCGGCTGAGCCACCGCGGCCCGGCCCGACGGCCTCCCGCGACCTGGTGCCCTCGCGCGGGAGGCCGCTGCGGCCGGCGTTCAGCGCTCCTTCCCGGCCAGGAACTCCTCCCAGGTCTTGCGGCCGGTGACGGGCCCGACGGGCAGCAGGCGGCCGGCTCTGACCTTGGCGAGCCCCGGCAGCCGTACCGGTATCACCGGCCTGCGCCGGTGGCCGGTCCGCAGGTAGACGCGGACCATGTCGGCCCAGGTGGACTCCTGCGGGCCGCCCAGGTCTTCGACTCGGCCGGCCGGATCGCCGAGGGCCAGCTCGACGAGTCTGGCCGCCACCTCGTCGGGGTCGATCGGCTGTACCCGGAAGCCCGCCGGGACCGGTACCACCGGCAGCTTCGCCATGGACCGGGCACCGGAGAGGATGTAGTCGTAGAACTGGGTGAACCGCGCGATCGTCCAGGGCAGTCCGGAGTCCGCCACGGCCTGCTCGGAGTGGAGTTTGGAGCGGAAGTAGCCGAGGGACAGGGCGTCGGCGCCCACGATCGAGGGGTACACCAGATGCGGTGGCGTCGCCTGGTGTGAGGCCGCTTCCACGAGGTTGCCGGTTGCTGCTTCGTCGCCCTTCTTGCCGCTTGCGCAGTGCAGGATGACCGACGCACCGTCCACGGCGGCGTCGATTCCCGCACCGGTGATCAGGTCGCCCCGGACGAACTCCACGCCCTGCTCATGCTCCTTCCCGCGCCCGCGGCTGCTCCGGCTGAGCACCCGGACGTCGCGGCCGGCGTCCAGCAGGCGCGGGACGAGGAAGCGGCCAAGCGTTCCGGTGCCGCCCGTGACCAGAATGGGTGATGTCATCGTTCCTCTTCTCCTCCGTACGTCGTCAGCACCGCTTGCGCGAGTGACCGCCCTGACACGGCCCGGCGCGGGAGTGTGACCGACGGACGGGAAGAGGTTTCCGCGCGGTACCCCGGGGGAGAGCCGGGCCGTCGCCGCGGCGTCGTCCCCGGCCGGCGCCCAGGCGGCGGGGCAGTTCACGACCGGGTCCTCCCCATGGGGCACCGGTGGGCACCGCGTGGATCGCGCACGGCACGGGCGCCTGCCCGCCCCGGGGCGGGAGAGAGACGAGGAGATCGCGGAGGAGGAGAAGGCCCCGTGCAAGGCGTGAGGCGGCGCCTCAGACCTCGTATACCGCGCCCGCGCGCGCCAGTTCGACCGGTCCTTCGTACGCGCCCTTCGCGTCCCGCAGGTTCACCTGCGGGTCCGTCCACGGCGGGATGTGGGTCAGCACCAGCCGGCCCACTCCCGCCGCCGCGGCGGCCTCGCCCGCCTCGCGCCCGTTGAGGTGCAGGTCCGGGATCTCCTCCCGGCCGTGTGTGAACGCCGCTTCGCAGAGCAGCAGATCGGCGTCCGCGCTCAGCTCCGTCAGCGCCCCGCAGGGGCCGGTGTCGCCGGAGTAGACGAGGCTGCGGCCGCGGTGCTCGACGCGGAAGGCGTACGCCTCGACGGGGTGGCTGACCCGGTCCGCGTGCACTGTGAAGGGGCCGATCTCGAACGCGCTGCGCTCCAGCGCCCGGAAGTCGAAGACCTCGCTCATCGACGTCTCCGAGGGGGTGTCCGCGTACGCCGTGGTGAGCCGCTGCTCCGTGCCCTTGGGGCCGTAGACGGGGAGTACGTCGGCGGGGCCGCCGTCGTGGCGGTAGTAGCGCGCGACGAAGTAGGCGCACATGTCGATGCAGTGGTCCGCGTGCAGGTGGCTCAGCAGGATGGCGTCGAGGTCGTACAGTCCGCAGTGCTGCTGCAGTGCTCCCAGCGCGCCGTTGCCCATGTCGAGCAGGAGCGCGAAGCCCTCCGCCTCGACCAGGTAGCTCGAACACGCGGATTCCGCGGACGGGAACGAGCCCGAGCAACCGACGACGGTGAGCTTCATCGGGGAGGGACCTCCGGCACGGTCGGGACGGGGCGACGATGCCCCGCCGGCTCTGCCGAGGGTAAGCCGGGACGGGCCGCAGCGGTCCCCCGGCCATCCCGGTTGTGGGCGGAATCACCAGTATGGCGACGGGCCGCGGCCCGCGTGCCCACCTGGGCGGTGTCGGCGGGCGCCCCTACGATCGGGCGCATGGACGCCTCGTGGTGGCCGGCCGTCGTGGCCGTGGTGGTGCTGGCCGTGATCGCCGGGCTGGTCGACAGC
>NZ_JACBXC010000967.1 GCF_013870535.1 Streptomyces phytophilus
CCGACCTCCATCACCAGCCCGCCGACCTCCGCGCGCTGCAGCCGCATGCGCAGCACACCGACGAGGAAGGCGAGCGGCACGGCGGTCTGGGCCACGTCGGAGAACACGCCCACGGCGCCTTCGACCGGCTCGCCCGCAGGCACGAGCACCACGAGCACGTCCCACAGCAGGAAGGACGTGGCCACGACGACGGCGAGCCAGGCGGGCAGCAGCGCGCGGCGGCGGGCGACGGAGGCGCGCCGCCAGCGCCGTACGACCGCCGCCACCACGGCGAGCGAGACGGCCCAGCCGATGGCGCGGTAGCCGGCGTCGAAGGTGGGGAAGAGGTCGCCGAGCGAGGGCGTGAAGAGCGGGTTGGGGCCGCAGTCGCGGCAGGTGAGGTACGAGCCGCCGGGGTGGGCCGCCGGGTCGAAGGCCAGGGTCCGCAGCAGGCCGCCGGTGGCCACCAGGCCGTAGCCGAGGAGCACCAGGCGGCGGGCGGCCGGGGAGTCGGTGCGGCCGTCGGGGTAGGCGAGGACGAGGTGGGCGAGGACGGCGATGTTCAGGCCCTCCCACCAGGCGCCGGCGGCGAAGAGCGCCGGGACGTCGGTGCCCTGCAGGTTGCCGAGGAACCAGGTGACGCCGACGGCGGTCATCAGCGCCCCGGTCGCGTTGGCGGGGCGCCGCCACCAGGCGGCCAGCCCCGCGCCCGCGTAGGCCCAGCCGACGGCGAGGTCGCGCAGGAGGTCGGCGCCGGTGGCGCCGGTCCCGGCGTACGCCCACGCGCCGACGGCGCCGGAGACGACGGCGACCACGGCGGCCGCCACCGTCCAGCACCGCATCACCTGCGTGGGTTCCCGGTTGTGCACGGGCCAACGCTAAGCCATGCGGAGGGGTGGATGCCGCCGCGAGCCGGCCGGGAACCGCCCGCTGCGGGCGGTCTGACCTGGGACGGGGCCCCGGCGAAGACGGGGCGGATTACCGGAAGGGTGAATTCCGGTCGGAGGTGTGACGGGCGCGCGGCAGGCCGGGACCCCGTCGTCCGGCGGGGGGAGAGTGCCGGACGGCGGGGTCCCGGGGATCACGTGCGCGCGGGGCGGGCCGCGAGGGGGACGGAGTGCGGCGGGCTCAGTAGGCGCCGAAGACGTTGTCGATCGTGCCGTACCTGTCGGCGGCGTAGTTGCACGCGGCGACGATGTTGGCGACCGGGTCGGTGATGTTCTTCGAGGTGCCGGCCACGTGGTAGGCGTCGAACGTGGGCGGGATCACCTGGAGCAGACCCTGCGAGGGGACGCCGTTGACGGCGTTGATGTCCCAGTTGTTGATGGCGTACGGGTTGCCGCTGGACTCGCGCAGGATGTTGCGGTGGATCCCGTCGTACGTGCCGGGGATGCCGTTGCGCTCCATGACGACGAGCGCCTCGTTGATCCACTCGTCCAGGCTCGTGCCGACCGTGGCGGGCGCGGCGACGGGGGCTGCGGGGGCGGCGCTGCGCGGCTCGGCGGCGGCCTGCGGCGCTATCGCGACGGTGAGGGCTACGGCCGCGGCGGCCCAGCCGCCTGCGGCCAGCAGTCGTCGGCGGGCGGGGAGGGCGGGGCGCTGAAGGGCGGGAGCAGACATGTGAGCGGTTCTCATTTCCGTGCCGGAGGTGGGGACGGCCGCCGGAGTCGGTAAACCGAGCGACTCGGGAAGTTTTAACGGACATAAACCTGGAATGCACACACCCCAGTTACTACCGCTCGTAGTGCGACAAGCCGCCGGGGCCGCCCCTCCGCTGAGGCGCCGGGCCTCCCCGCGCCGGGTGCGACGTACGAGGGCGCTTCGTATGTGACGCAGCCCATGTGCGCGAGGTCACAAGTGAAAGCGGGTGTCGAGCGCCAAAACGGACATTGCTTGCTCTTTACCTGCAAACAACCTCGGCAAAGGGGCGCCCGGGGCGGCGTATCAGCCGGTCAGCTCCTTGGCCATGGGCGCCGGGAAGCTGACCACGAGCCCCTCGGCCGCGAGCCAGCCCTCCAGCCGCTCCGCCTCCTCGGCGACGGCCCGCCGGGCCTCGGCCCCGCGGTCGGCCAGCAGCCGGTGCACGACGGCGCCGTCACGGCGCTGCGCCCAGGCGCCGACGATCTCGCCCCGCCACCAGACGGTGGGCCCGGCGTTCCCGGCGCTGTCGAAGAGCCTCGTGCGGTGGGCCGGGTCCGTATACCAGTCGCGGTCGCGCCAGCCCATCGTGGCCGGGTCGAGGCCCGGGAGCAGCGCCGCCCACGGGCCGGGGTCCGCGTCCTCGCCGAGATCGTCCGGCAGTACGTATCCGACGCCCTCGCCGAGCGCCACCTCCGCCGCCGCCAGCTCCGCCAGCGCGCCTCGGACCTGGCCCA
>NZ_JACBXC010000968.1 GCF_013870535.1 Streptomyces phytophilus
GGCGGCGTCCGTGCCCGTGCCCGCGTCCTCGCCGGGCTCACCGGGCTCACCGGGTTCTGCGTCGGGGGAGGAGGTGCCGGTCTCCAGCGGGCTCGGCGACTCCGTCGCGGCCCAGGGCGCGTACTCGCCGTCGTCCGCGACGATGAACGCGGCCAGCTCGACCTCGCCCTCCCCGCTGAACTCGAACGCGAGCTTCTTCGTCGCGCCGTGCCCGGCGTCGTGCCCGTCTGGCAGCACCGCGGAGGCGTGGCCCTCGCCGCCCAGCATCACCGAGCCGCCCGCAGGCACCACCACGCCGCCCCGGCCGTTCCGGCCGGCCAGCTCCAGCTCCTCGCCGCTGTCCGCGAGCGTCAGCCGCTGGAGCGTCTGGTCCCGGTCGCCGTTGTTGAAGATGCGCGCGGAGACCGCGGCCGCGCCGTCGGCCTCGTCCGCCGGCGTGATGACCACCGCGTTCTGGATCCTGATGTCGCCCGCGGTGACACGCGCGTTGTCGGGGTTGATCTTCAGGGTCTCGGCGTTGTTGCCCGCCCCGCACGCGGTGAGGGCGGCGAGCGAGAGAGCGAGGGCGGTCGCGGCGAGCGTGCCGCGTCGAATGCTGCTGCTCACGGCGGCGGCATCTCCTTGGACGTGAAGGCCGGTTCGGCTTGGCTGCGGTGACGTTGGTGCTGGAGGGAACAGTACCGACCCCCTTCTGAGCGCACGGACCCGACCCGCCCTCTCGCCTCCCGCGCGCCTTCGCCCACCGCCGCGCGTACGGCAGTGCTAATGCCCGGCAATAATCGCGCGGGAAGCGGTGTTGGAAGTAGTGGGGGAAGACCTGCGGAGGGAGATCGGGGATATCGATCACAGCCCGCGTGATCAATTCCGGGAATCCGGCCGGATTCGTTCGTGATCGGCCGAACGGAGCAGCACGACTTCACCGGCCGACTCCGACAAATCGGGACGATCGCCGCCCTGCCGAACCTTCCGACGGCAGGTAGCCTGAGCGTTTCGGGTTTCCCGCAGAGGCCATCCGACCTGCAGAAACCGTGATTCCGGCGGCGGGCGAAGCACGTTCCAGGGTCGCTTGTCAAGCCCCGAGACGGGCGCTGACCTGCGAAAACGCCATTCAGAAGCGGCCTGTGCCGTGTTACCCTGGATAGCCACGGAAGGGGTACCTGTCACATGACGTTCAAGGTTGGCGACACCGTGGTCTATCCCCATCACGGGGCCGCGCTGATCGAGGCCATCGAAACTCGCCAGATCAAAGGTGTGGACAAGACCTACTTGGTGCTGAAAGTCGCTCAGGGCGACTTGACGGTGCGCGTGCCGGCGGACAATGCCGAGTTCGTCGGGGTACGCGATGTGGTTGGCCAGGAAGGGTTGGAGCGGGTCTTCGAGGTGCTGCGTGCGCCGTATGCGGAAGAGCCCACCAACTGGTCCCGGCGGTACAAGGCGAACCTGGAGAAGCTCGCTTCGGGCGACGTGATCAAGGTCGCGGAGGTCGTCCGGGATCTGTGGCGCCGGGAGCGCGAGCGCGGTCTCTCCGCCGGAGAGAAGCGGATGCTCGCCAAGGCCCGTCAGATCCTGGTGAGCGAGTTGGCGCTGTGCGAGAGCACGAACGAGGACAAGGCGGAAGCGCTGCTCGACGAGGTGCTGGCGTCCTGAACGGCGCCTGACGTCGCCTCACGTCACGTCGGCGGTGCCCCCGGGGCGCCGTGGCCGTGACGGCTGCGGCATCGCCCGATCGCCGGGCGCCGCCGTGGCTGCCCGGTGAGGTTGCTCGGCTCGTTCGGTCGCGCCTGTTCGGTTGCGCCGCCTTCGTGCCCACTGTCGTCGTCCGGCGTCGGTTGCCGTTGCGTCGGTTTCCGTCGCGCCGGCCGTCGGCTGTGTGGCGCAAAGCTGTGGCGTAAAAGCGCCTGCTCTCCGTCGGTTCCGGTATCGGTTCCGACGCCGGCGTGTCGGCGCTGCCCGGTCACGTCCTACGTGGTCCGTCCGTTTGTCCCCGCTCGTCCTTTCGCGTCATCCGACGGCCTGAAAGCGTGCCGGGTCTCGGGGCAGCCGTAGGCTCCTGCACCACGCGTGCGTATGCTCGCGTGCGGCGCACCGGGCCGACGGCTGTCCCGCTTTTCTGTGGACACGCCGTGCCGGGCCCGGGTAGCTGCTGCGACCATCTGCGTCACGGAAGGGGGTCGCAGCGAGCTCCGCGGTGGGGGCACGAAGCACGTGCCCGGCACGCTTTTGGCCATACCCATGTCGTCCAAGGACACAAACCTGAACACCGCAATGTCTCCGTCAGGCCCGTCCGACCCGCCCGCCGCGTCCGTACGGACCCGGCCCGGCCACTCGGACCCGTCAGCCCCGCTCAGATGCGC
>NZ_JACBXC010000969.1 GCF_013870535.1 Streptomyces phytophilus
CGCGTCCGAGCCCGGCGGCACCTGCACCGGGTCGGCGAAGAGCCCGCTGGCCGCCAGCATCGCCGCCTGCGGCTCGACCTGGTCCAGCGCGAACTCGGCCAGCTCCGGCGGCAGGACGTCGTCCGCGCCGATGCCGCGGGCCAGGTCCCAGGAGTGCACGATGGCGTCGACGGCCATCTCCGTGCAGTACGACTCGGCGGGGCTGTCCCCGTAGCTCAGGTGCACCGTACGGGCCAGGGCGACCGGCTCCGCGAAGGCCGCGCGGGCGTCGGCGGCGGCGCTGTCCCAGGCGGCCACCGGGTCGTCGCCGAGCTGATCGCCGTCGTACTCGTCGCCCACCCCTGCGACGGTGTCCCCGGCGAGCAGCGGCGGCACCCACAACTGCTCGACGGTCAGGTGGTTGACGAGATCCCGCACGCTCCAGTCCGCACACGGCGTGGGCGCGGCCCACTGGCCGGGTCCGACCCGGTGCACGTGCCCGGCGAACAGGTCGAGCGCGGCGGCGTGCAGGGCCAGGGTCTCGTTGTCTGCCATGTGCCCACGGTAAGGCCGGGCACCGACAGCCCGCCCGGCGAGCGGATCCCGCCCCGGTCCCGGCGGCCGGCGGCGCCCTCGTCGCGGACCCGTCCCCCGCTCACGGCGCCCACGGTGCGTGAAGCTTTCCGCGGGGCTTCGGACGGATCGTGCATTCGGGTGACCGGGAACCGCTCCCGGAGCGTGACGACCTGGCTACCGTGGTGCGGGGAGGTGCTGTCCTGACCACCCGGGGTCCTGTGGGGGGATGCGATGGCGACAAGCCGACACGGAGGCGGGCAACTGCCGCGGCTCCAGCTCGACCAGCTCCTCGACGAGCTGCAACTGCGCATCGACGAGGTGCGCGGCACCCGCGACCGCGTGCACAGCCTGCTGGAGGCGGTGCTGACGGTCGGCAGGGAGCTGGATCTGGCCCAGGTCCTGCGGCGGATCGTGGAGGCCGCGGCGGTGCTCGTCGACGCCGAGTACGGCGCGCTGGGCGTGATCGAACACGGCGAGCGGCTGGCGCAGTTCATCCCCGTGGGCATCTCGGTCGGCGAGTACGAGGAGATCGGCCCCCTGCCGCGGGGGCACGGCCTGCTCGGCGAGCTGATCAGGCACCCGGAGGCGCTGCGGATCCAGGAGCTGCAGGACCACCCGTCCTCGTACGGCTTCCCGGCCAACCACCCGCCGATGCACTCCTTCCTCGGCGTGCCCATCCGGGTCCGCGACGAGGTTTTCGGCAACCTCTATCTGACGGAGAAGCGCAGCGCCAAGGAGTTCGACGGCGAGGACGAGGCGGTCCTGTCGACGCTCGCCGTGGCCGCGGGCGTGGCGATCGAGAACGCCCGGCTGTACGAGGAGGCCCGCCGCCGGCAGCGCTGGATCGAGGCAAGTGGCGAGGTGACCAACACCCTGCTCTCCGGCGCCCAGGAGGAAGAGGTGCTGGGCCTGATGCTGGACCGGGCCCGCAGCATCCTCAAGGCCGACCTCGGCACCGTCGCGCTGCCCGCGGAGGGCGCCGACGAGCTGCGCATCGCGCTCGCCCAGGGCACCGCAGCGGACCAGCTGGAGGGGCGCACACTGCCCATGAAGGGCACGCTGTCCGGTGCGGCCTTCACCAGGGTGGAGCTGGCGATCAGCGAGGACGTGACCAACGACCCGCGGGTACGCGACAGCGAGCTGCCGGTCG
Organism: Streptomyces phytophilus; assembly: GCF_013870535.1. Taxonomy (GTDB): domain Bacteria; phylum Actinomycetota; class Actinomycetes; order Streptomycetales; family Streptomycetaceae; genus Streptomyces; species Streptomyces phytophilus. The sequence goes on from NZ_JACBXC010000969.1 coordinate 1,706, forward strand.
GCGGCCTCGGCCCGGCGGTCGCCGTGCCGCTGGGCACCAGCGACGGGCTGCGCGGCGTGCTCCTCGTCGCCCGGGAGGCGGGCGGCGAGCGCTTCGGCCCGGAGGAGACCGACGCCCTCGTGGGTTTCGCCGGACAGGCGGCGGTGGCCATGGAGCTGGCCCAGCGGCGCCGCGACGCCGAGCAGCTCGCGCTCTTCGAGGACCGCGACCGCATCGCCCGGGACCTGCACGACCTGGCCATCCAGCGGCTGTTCGCCACCGGCATGACGCTGCAGAGCGCGGTGCGCTTCGTGACGCACGAGGAGGGTACGGAACGGCTGCTGCGCGCCGTGGACGACCTGGACGAGACCATCAAGATCATCCGGACCACGATTTTCGGCCTGCGCCGCCACGAGCACGGGTCGACCGCCCAGGGCCTCAGGCTGCGCGTGCTGAGCCAGGCCAAGGACTCCGTGGCCACGCTGGGGTTCACGCCGGTGCTGCGCACCGAGGGGCTCCTCGACACCGACGTGCCCGCGCCGGTGGCCGATCACCTCGTGGCGGTGCTCGGCGAGGCGCTGTCCAACGCCGCCCGGCACGCGGGCGCGTCGTCCGTCGATATCACGGTGATCGCCGGGCAGGGCCTGGTCGCCCTCACGGTGACGGACAA
>NZ_JACBXC010000097.1 GCF_013870535.1 Streptomyces phytophilus
GGTCCTGCGGCTCCTCGCCGAGGGCCTGTCCAACCCCGAACTGGCCGCGCGCCTCCACGTCGGCGAGGAGACCGTGAAGACGCACGTCAGCCGACTGCTGGCCAAGCTCGGCCTGCGGGACCGTACGCAGGCGGTGGTCATGGCGTACGAAACGGGCCTCGTCGTCCCCGGCAGCCGCTGACGCCCCGGACCCGCGGCTCCCCCGCTCCCCGGTTAGCCTCGTGACCATGCCCGGAGCCATCGAACTCGTGATATTCGACTGCGACGGAGTCCTCGTCGACTCCGAGCGCATCGCCGCCGCCGCACAGGCCACCGTGGGCGCGGAACTCGGCTGGCCGCTCACCGAAGCCGACGCCGTCGACCTGTTCATGGGCAAGTCCCAGGAATCCGTCGGCGCCATGGTCGTCGAACGCCTCGGCCCGGGCGCGGACAAAACCTGGCGCACCCGCTACTACGAGGAGTTCTTCGCCGGCCTCGACCGCCTCGAAGCCGTACCCGGCGTCGTCGACGCCCTCGACGCCATCGCCGCCGCGGGCCTGCCCACCTGCGTCGCGTCCAGCGGCGACCACGAACGGATGCGCCGCACCCTCGGCCGGACCGGGCTGTACGACCGCTTCGCCGGACGCATCTACTCCGCCGCCGACGTCGGCGGCCGCGGCAAACCCGCACCCGACCTCTTCCTGCACGCCGCGCGGGAGATGGGCTACGCGCCGCAGGCGTGCGCGGTCGTGGAGGACAGCCGCTACGGCGTCCAGGCGGCGCGCGCCGCGGGGATGCGCGCGTACGGCTTCACCGGCGGACTGTCACCGGCCGGCTGGCTGGCGGGACCCGGCACCGTGCTCTTCGACGACATGCGCAAGCTGCCGGTCCTGCTGGAGACGGAGACGGAGACGGAGGGGGAGGGGGAGGGGGAGGGGGAGGCCGCCGGAACGGCGGACTGACCGCCGGTGGGGGCACGGCCCGTACGAGGAGACGGCGCTACGCCCCCTGGCCCGCGACCCACTCGTCCGCGAGCACCGACCACACCTCGGTGTCCTGCCGCACCCCCCGGTACAGGAACTTCGAACGCAGCACACCGTCGCGGCGCATGCCGAGACGCTGGGCGACCCTGATGCTCGGGGTGTTCTCCGCGGACACCAGCCACTCCACGCGCTCCACACCGCGCTCGCGCACCGCCCAGTCGACGATCACGCGCACCGCGCGCGTGACCAGCCCGCGGCCGGCCGCCGCGGGCTCCACCCAGCAGCCGGCCTCGCAGGTGCGCTGCTTCGCGTCGAAGACGCGGAAGAGGACGCCGCCGACGAGGAGGCCGTCGAGCCAGATGCCGTAGAGGCGGCCGGAGTCGGCGGCGGCCTTGTCCGCGTACGTCTGGAGCCAGGAGCGGGCGGAGTCGAGGTCTGCAGCGGCGTCGGGCAGGCCGACATGGCGGCCGATGAACGCGCGACCGCGGTCCATGTGGGCGAGGAACTCCTCGGCCTGCCACGGCTCCAGCGGCCGCAGCTCGGCACCGTCGTCACCCAGGGATATCGCGAACATCGGGTCCTCCAGTGGCTGTGCTCGACACCGTGATCCTCGCACGGCCCACTGACGGACCCCAGGTCACCCGCCCGCAGCCGACTCCCCCAGCACCTGCACCGCCCGACCCTGCGCCGCCTGGCCCCTTGCCGCCCGACCCCGCGCCTCCTGCGCCAGGGCGGCGACACAGGCCCGTACGGCCGGACTCTCCCCCCGGGACCGCCACGCGGCCTGCACCGTACGCCGCACCCCCGGCCGCACCGGCACGAACCGCACCCCCGGCGGGCACGGCCGCTGCGCCATCTCCGGTACGAGCGCCACGCACAACCCGCCGCGCACCAGCGCGAGCTGCGTGGCGTACTCCGTCACCTGATACCGCACCTCCGGCTCCAGACCCACCTCGCGCAGCGCCTGCGTCAGCCCCTCGTACGGCTCGGTGCCGACCGGACAACTCGCCCACACCGCCGCCCCGGTCGCGTGGGCGAGACCACCCAGCTCGGCGAGGCCGACGCGCTCGCGGCCGGCCAGCGGATGGGCGTCCGGCACCGCCAGCTGCACGTCCTCGACCACGAGCGTCCGCACCGCCAGCCCCTGCGGCAGCCGGATGGGCCGGGTGCTCCAGCTCTCGATGAGCAGCAGATCCAGCTCCCCGCCGACCAACCCGGGCACCAGCTCGACGGCCTCGCCGTCGACGACGGTGGGCGCCAGCCGCGGATACGAGGCGGTCAGCGCGGTCAGTACCTCGGGCAGCAGCGCGCGCAGCGAACTGCCGACACCGCCGAGACGCAGCGGGCCGAGGATCTCGTCCTGCAGATCCGCGAGATCCGCCTCCGCCTCGGCGACCTGCGCACACACCCGGGCCGCATGCGCGGCGAGCACCTTGCCGGCGTGGGTGAGTCGAACGCTGCGCCCGTACGGCTCCAGCAGCCGGTGCCCCGACTCGCGCTCCAGCTTGGCGAGCTGCTGCGAGACGCCGGAGGCGGTGACGTGCAGCGACTCGGCGGCGCGGGCGATGGTGCCGTGGACGGCGACGGCGTCGAGGGCGCGGAGGCGCTCCAAGCTGAACACGAAGTGATACTAACGCTTTCGGCTAACGAATCATCGCTTTTTCTTGGGGGACCGGACAGGCACAGTGAGGTGCATGCGAGTCGACGGGGACGGACAGAACAGCCGAGGCGGCATACCGACCCAGAACCACAAGCCCCCACCCACGAACACGCCCGGCGCGGGCGGCGCGGGCGGCTCCTCCGCACCCCACCCCCGGCTCCTGACCCGGCTGGCCACCCCGGTCACGTTGGTCATCGGCGGCTCGGCGTGCATCTCGCTGTCGGCGATGTTCGTGAAGCTCTCCGACGTGAACGCCGGCACCGCCGCCTTCCTGCGCTGCCTCCTCGCGCTGCTGCTGCTCGCTCCCCTGGCGGTCGTCGAACTCCGCCGCCTGGGCCCGCGGGCCCGGCGCCCCGTGCTCACGGACCTGGCGGCCGGGCTACTGCTCGGCGTCGACTTCGTCTTCTGGGCCGCCAGCATCAGGGACGTCGGCGCCTCCATCGCGACCGTACTGCTCAACATCCAGGTGATCGTCTTCCCGCTGCTGGCCCGACTGCTGACCCGAACTCCACTGCCGCGCGGCTTCTGGCTCACCGCCCCGGTGCTGCTCGCCGGGGTGGCACTCGCGGGCGGCGCGATCGGCGACCCGGAACCCGGCAGCAGCCCCGTCACCGGCATCCTCTACGGCACGGCCGCCGGCGTCGCCTTCGCGGGCTACCTCTTCCTCACCCGCCTGGGCGGCACCCACCCCCGCCCAACCACCCCACCCCCCGACGAACACCCCCAGCCCCAGCCCCAGAGCCAGGGCCAGAGCCAGGGCCAGAGCCAAGGGAAGGGGCGGTGGCGGGGCCAGGCCCAGGACCAACACCAGGGGCGGGGCCCCCACCCCCCTACCCCCCACCCCACCCCCTCCGCTCCTCCCGCCGCCGCCTCCGCCTCCGCCTCCTCACCCGCACCCCAGACCCCAGGCCCAGTCCCGGCCCCTGCCGCTCCCTCCCGTTCCCGTGGGCACATTGCCGTGCCGGTGTGCACCGCGACGTTCTCCGCCGGCATCGCCTCCGGCATCCTCGGCGCGCTGTGGACCGGTATCGATCCGATGCCCGAGCCCGCCGCCCTCGGCTGGCTGGCCGCGATGGCCGCGCTCGGCCAGGTCCTCGCCCTGCTTCTCATCACCCCCGCGTTGCCTCGGCTCGCCCCGGCCACCGGGGCGGCGCTGCTCCTGCTCCAGCCGGTGCTGGCCATCGCCACCGCTGTCGCGTTCATCGGCGAGCGGCCCACGGTGACGCAGTACGCGGGCTGCGTGCTGGTGATCGCCACCGTCTGGTACGCCACCCGCGTCGGAGGCAGCCGAGGCGCCCAAACCCCCGTGCTCCGCACCGCGGGCCGCGGTTAGGCTGCGCGCCATGCCGCCGTATGACGACGCCCTGCTCCCCGCCACAGCCCGCGCCCTGCGCCACCGGCTCGCCGTCGCGCAGAGCGAGGGCCGTACTCCTTCGCTCGTCGCGGCGGTCGTGCGTGACGGGGAGACGGTCTGGTCCGGGGCCCGCTCGATGATCGACGGGCACGAGCCGACCACCGACACCCAGTACCGCATCGGATCGATCACCAAGACGTTCGTCGCCGTGCTGGTGCTCCGGCTGCGCGACGAGGGCCTTGTCGACCTCGCCGACCCGCTGGGGAAGCACCTCCCCGGCACTCAGGCTCCCGCGGTGACCATCGCTCAACTCCTCTCCCACAGTTCCGGTATCGGCGCCGAGCCCCGCGGCCCCTGGTGGGAGCGGACCCCGGGCACACTGCGCCCCGAGCTCGGCGAACTCTTCGACGGCGACCCGGCCCGCCATCCGGCGGGCCGCCGGTACCACTACTCCAACCCCGGCTTCGCCTACCTCGGCGCGCTCGTCGAGGCGCTGCGCGCCGCGCCCTGGGGCGACGTGCTGCGGCGCGAGGTGCTGGAGCCGCTGGGGCTGCGGCGTACGACGCTGCTGCCCGAGGCCCCGCACGCCGGCGGCTTCGCCGTCCATCCGTGGGCGGACGTCATGCAGCCCGAGCCGCTGCACGACACCGGCCGGATGGGCCCGGCGGGCCAGTTGTGGTCCACGGTCGGCGACCTGGCCCGGTTCGCGGCCTTCCTCGTGCACGGCGACGACCGGGTGCTCTCCGCCGGGACGCTGGCGGAGATGCGCACCCCCGCGGTGGCTCCCGAGGCCGCGGAGTGGGACGTCGCGTACGGGCTCGGCGTGCAGCTCATCCGCCGCGACGGCACGCTGCTCTCCGGCCACACCGGCTCCATGCCGGGGTTCCTCGCCTGCCTCCTTTCCGATGTCGACGAGGGCGTGAGCGCGGTCGCCCTCACGAACGTGACTTCCGGTGTGTCCGTCTCCGGTCTTGCCTCCGATCTGATCGGCACAGTGCTGCGGCACGAGCCGCGTATCCCCGAGCCGTGGCGTCCGCTGGCCGCGGACGAGGTGGATCCGGAACTGCTCGCCCTCACGGGTCCTTGGTATTGGGGAGCGAACCCGCACGTGCTGCGGTTGAAGGAGGACCGGTGGCTGGACCTGAGTCCGCTGCACCGCAGCGGGTACGCCTCGCTCCTGCGCCCGGAGGCGGACGGCACGTGGACGGCGGTCGACGGCTACTGCGCCGGTGAGACGCTACGGGTGGAGCGGACGGTGGACGGCGAGGTGTCGCACCTCGACCTGGGCACCTTCGTCTTCACCCGCGAACCGTACGATCCGGACGCCCCCGTCCCCGGCGGCACCCGCGGCTGGACGTAACCTCTCCTGCCGCGACCCGGGGTACCCTGCGAGGGTCACCGGCGGCGGACGTCCGCCGCCGGCAGGCGCAGCAGTCAGCAGACGTCGCAGTCGGCAGGGGCCGCTGTCGTCGTGCACAACGACAAGCCCCCGCACCCCGCTTGGCAGATCCTCCCGGCCGACCCTCCCCACGGGCCGGGCCACAGGATCACGCGGACGGCTTCGCCGCCCCCCTTATGCCGTCAGCTCCTTCTCCAGCGGCGTGCGGAACCGGGGTGTTATTCGGGCGTCGCCGACCCATGCCGCCAGTCGTTCTGCCTCCGCGGCCACCGCGCGTTCCGCGTCGCCGCCCACGTCCGTGAGCATCCGCCACACCACCTCTCCGTCCTGTCGTTGCGCCCAGCCGCCGACGACTTCGCCGTTCCACCACACCGTCGGCCCCACGTTGCCGCTGCCGTCGAACAGCGCCTTGCGGTAGCCGGCGTCGAGGTGCCAGTCGCGTTCCTTCCAGCCCATCGGTGTCGGGTCGAGCCCCGGCAGCAGCGCCGCCCACGGCTCCGGTGCCGCGACCGGCTCGGTGTCGTCGGGCAGCACGTACCCCGTGCCCTCGTGCAGGTCCACCGGCACGGCCCCGGTCGCGGCCAGGGCCTTGCGCGCGGCGGTCTTCGTCCAGCCGGTCCACCACACGAGGTCCGCTTCGGTGGCCGGCCCGTACGCGTACAGCCAGCGGCTGGTCAGCTCCGTCTGCGCGTCGGCGACGTCCATGCCGGCGAAGTCCTCGCCGGGCGCCCACCGGAACTGGCTCGACGTCCATGAACCGCGGGGGTGTCCGCGGCGTATGTGTCCGTCACAGGCAAGCATGCGCAGTACCCGCGTGGCCACGCCCTGCTGGGTCTCCTGGCGGGTGCCGGGGAAGACCGTGATCTTCGTGCGCAGCAGCGGCTCCGCGGCGGATATCTCGCTGCCGGTCGCCTCGCCTTTGTCCTTGAGGACTGCAAGCGCGGCGGCTTCGGCGCGCTGCAGCCACGCCTCGTCCAGGCCGTTCCAGTCCTTGAGGTGTTTGAGGAACGTGGCGCGCTCACGTGCCGCTATGGCGCGCGCCGCGGCCGCGTCCACTGCGGGTGCCAGCTCGCGGCTGACCGCGAAGAGGGTGCGCCGCATGGACAGCAGTTTCACCAGCGACACGTCTTCGTAGAGCGCGCGCTCTACGGGCGTGACGCCGGGCTCCCGCATGCGCGCGCAGGCGGAGAGGAAGACGGTCGCCGCGTCCGTCGCATGCAGCGCGACGACCGCGTCCGCGGCTTCGACGGGCGTGGCCGCGCGGGCGGTCGGCGCGAGCGCGTGCCGCACGCCGATACGGGCTCGTCGCTGCTCTGTCGTGATCTGCATAGTGGCAGTATGCCGAAGCCCGCACCAGCCCGCTCGGGCCTGTGGATAACTTCGGATCTTGCCCGCCGACACCTCTCTGACCAGCGGGTACTTCATGCAAGAGGGCGGTCGCAACCGGGCGGGCGACGGCTGCGGGCCGGGTGCCGGGCGTGCTGCCGATGCCGGCCCGCGAGCTGCCGACCCGGGCGAGCTGCGGCCCGCGACCCCGGCCACGCCCCCGCGTCTTCCCCACGGCATCCCCCGGGTTTCCCAGGGCCCGAGGCCCGAGACCCGAGACCCGAGACCCGAGACCCGAGACCCCCTACAGCATCCGCTTGAATCCCACGTGCGACGCCGCGAATCCCAGCCGCTCGTAGAAGCGGTGCGCGTCCGTGCGCGTCGCGTCCGACGTGAGTTGGACGACCGCGCACCCCTGCTGTCGCGCCTCCTCGACGGCCCACTCGATGAGTTGCGTCCCCAGCCCGCTCCCGCGTTCGTCGCGGTGCACGCGCACCGCCTCGATGAGCGCACGTGTCATGCCACGCCGCGACAGCCCCGGGATGACGGTGAGTTGGAGTGTGCCGACGACGTTGCCGTCGCGTTCGGCGACGGCGAGGTGCTGGGCGGGGTCGGCGTCGATGCGCGCGAAGGCGTGCGCGTACGGGGCGGGGTCGTCAGGGGTCTCGCGGGTGGCGCCCAGGGGGTCGTCGGCGAGCATCGCCACGATGGCGGGCACGTCAGCGGCCGTCGCGCGCCGGATTTCCAGGTCGCTCATGCCGTCAACTCTACGCACAGACCGGGGCGCACTCCTGTGCCGTACGCGCCCCCTTCGCCGTACGCGACCGCCCCGGGGCGACGTACGCGCGCCGCCGCTTCCCGTGCGCCGCTCCTACGGCGCGTACGCCGGCGGGGCCTCCAGCGCTTCCACCGCCGCCACGAGCGGCGCCAGTTCCGGCCGCTTTGCGGCCTCGTCCAGCGCGGCGCGCAGGGCGACCTCGTATCCGGGCCTGGCCTCGGCGAGGAGGCGGCGGCCGGCGGGGGTGACCTCGGTGTAGATGCCGCGGCGGTCGTCGGGGCAGAGGTAGCGGCTGAGCAGCCCGCGGTCCTCAAGTCGGGTGACGAGGCGGGTGGTGGCGCTCTGGCTGAGGACGACGGTGTCGGCGAGCTGGTTCATGCGCAGGTGGAAGTCGTCCTGGCGGCCGAGGGCGTCCAGTACGGAGTATTCGCGGGCGCTCAGCCGGTGTGCGCGCTGGAGTGTGCGCTCCACGTGGGTCTCGATGCGGGCGTGCAGGGATGCCAGGGCCGACCAGCCCCGGGCAAGTTCGTCGAGCTGCTCGGCTGTGGCCGCCATGAGCGCCTCCGCGTCCCGTGAGTGAGTGCGTTCGCCGTCCTTACCCCCGAGTTTACTCCACGACCGCAATAGCCCGCGCTTGCAAGGATCGGCGTGTGCAATTATTGTGGGCGCTTGGTAATTGGCAGCCCCCCGCATCCCTCTCAGGAGTCCCCGCATGCCTCTCGCGCTGCTCGCGCTGGCCATCGGCGCCTTCGGAATCGGCACCACGGAGTTCGTCGTCATGGGCCTGCTTCCGGAGGTGGCCGACGAGTTCTCCGTCTCCGTCCCCACCGCCGGCTGGCTCACCACCGGCTACGCCCTCGGCGTCTTCGGCGGCGCCCCGCTGCTCACCGCGCTCGGCGCGCGGATCCCGCGCAAGCGGATGCTGATGGGCCTCATGGGCCTGTTCATCGCCGGCAACGTCATCTCCGCGCTCGCGCCCGCCTTCGGCGTCATGCTCGCCGGGCGCATCGTCGCCTCCCTGGCCCACGGCGCGTTCTTCGGCATCGGCGCGGTGGTCGCCGCCGGGCTCGTCGCCAAGGACAAGCGGGCCGGGGCCATCGCGATGATGTTCACCGGGCTGACCGTGGCCAACGTCGTCGGCGTCCCCGGCGGCACGCTCCTCGGGCAGACCGTGGGCTGGCGGGCCACGTTCCTCGCGGTCGCGGCCATCGGAGTCGTCGGACTGGCCGGGGTCGCCAAGCTCGTACCGGACCTGCCGCGGGCACCAGAGGGAGCCTCCGCCCCCGGCAGCACAGGACTGCGCCGCGAGCTGGCCGCGTTCCTCAACACCCAGGTGCTGCTGGCCATGGGCATGACCGTCCTCGGCTTCGGCGGGGTCTTCGCCGCCATCACCTACATCGCACCGATGACGACGGAGGTCACCGGCTACGCCGACAGCTCCGTCACCTGGCTCCTCGCCCTCTTCGGCCTCGGCATGGTCGGCGGCAACCTGGTCGGCGGGCGTTTCGCCGACCGCGCCCTGATGCCGATGCTCTACGTCGCCCTCAGCGCCCTGACCGCGACGCTGGCGCTGTTCACGCTCACCGCGCACAACAAGCCGGCCGCCGCCGCGACCATCTTCCTCGTCGGATTCTTCGGCTTCGCGACCGTGCCGCCGTTGCAGAAGCGGGTACTCGACCAGGCCGCCGCCGCGCCCACCCTCGCCTCCGCCGTCAACGTCGGCGCGTTCAACCTCGGCAACGCCCTCGCCGCCTGGCTCGGCGGCCTGGTCATCTCCGCGGGCCTCGGCTACACCGCCCCCAACTGGGTCGGCGCCGCCCTCGCCGCCTCCGGCCTGGCCCTCGCGCTCCTCGCCGCAAGGCTGGAGCGCCGCACGGCCGGTGCGGCGGCCGCGTCGCGGACGGTACGGGTGGCGGGCAGCGCCGTACGCGACGGAGCCGACGACCCGCGGAAGGACAGCGGCACCGTACGGGACGAAGGCCGCACCGCCGTACGGACCCACTCGACCGCCGACTGACGCCCCGCCCTGGCCCCCCCGCCGCCCCGCGCCGCCCCCCTTCGCCGACGTACCGGCGCCCCCTACTCCGCCCAGGGCAGGGGGTGCCGCGTGCCGTCCTCGGTGACGGCGCTGCCGCCGGCCTCCATCACCACCAGCGCCTCCACGGCACCGCCGCCCGCCGCCGCCCCGAGCCGCCGCAGCACGTCAGGCGGAAGCAGAACAGCCTCCCCGGCCGCGGCGGTCTCGGTACGCCCGCCGCAGGTCACGGCGAGGGAGCCGGATACGACCATCCAGACCTGCTCGCGGTCGATGGCGTGTACGGGCCCGGCCTGGCCGGCTTCCATGCGTACCCGCCAGGTGCTGAGCGCGGTACTGCCCTGGGAGGGGGTGGCGAGGGACTCCATCGCGGCATTCGGGGTGGTGACGGTGCGGTCGGCGGTGGGAGTAATGACCTTCATGCTTGTAAAGCTCCTTTACTCGAATGGATTGAGTAAAGGAGCTTTACTCACCTGTGTCAAGATGTTCCCGTGACCCGCGACCGCGACAGCCCGCCGACACCCGAGCTGCTGTTCCTGCTCGGCATGGCCTTCCAGCTCGTGCTGACCGAGTTCAACGAACGCGTGGCCGCCGCCGGTTACCCCGACCTGCGGCCCGTCCACGGCATGACGTTCCAGATCCTCGGCGCCGAGGGCGCCACGAGCAGCGAACTCGCCGCCCGCCTCGGCGTCACCAAACAGGCCGCCGGCCAACTCGTCGACGACCTGGAGCACCGCGGCTACGTCCTGCGCACCGCCCACCCCGCCGGCGGCCGCCGCAAGCTCGTCGTCCTCACCGACGCCGCCCGCCGCCACCTCGACATCGCCGGGGACGCCCTGCACGACCTTGAAGCCGAACTCGCCCGCCGCACAGGCGCCGACACCCCCCTCCTCCGCGCCGAACTGCTCCGCCTCGTCCACGGCCTCGCCGGCGACGACCCCCCTCCGCTACGCCCCGTCTGGTGACCCC
>NZ_JACBXC010000970.1 GCF_013870535.1 Streptomyces phytophilus
GGAACCCCGAGTTCCTGCGCGAGGGCTTCGCCGTCGAGGACACCCTGCGCCCCGACCGCGTCGTCGTCGGCGTGGCGAGCGAGCGCGCGGAGGAACTGCTGCGGGAGGTGTACGCGGGCCCGCTCGGCGACGGCACCCCCTTCGTGGTCGCCGACTACCCGACCGCGGAGCTGGTGAAGACCTCCGCCAACGCCTTCCTGGCCACGAAGATCTCGTTCATCAACGCCATGGCGGAGATCTGCGAGGCGGCCGGCGGTGACGTCGTGAAGCTGGCCGAGGCCATCGGCTACGACGACCGGATCGGGAAGAAGTTCCTGCGCGCCGGCGTCGGCTTCGGCGGCGGCTGCCTGCCCAAGGACATCCGCGCGTTCATGGCCCGCGCCGGCGAACTCGGCGTCGACCAGGCGCTGACGTTCCTCCGCGAGGTCGACTCGATCAACATGCGCCGCCGCGCCCACATGGTCGAACTCGCCCGCGAAGCCTGCGGCGAGACCTTCCTGGGCCGCCGGATCGCCGTCCTGGGCGCGACCTTCAAGCCCGACTCCGACGACGTGCGCGACTCCCCCGCGCTCAACGTCGCCGGGCAGATCCACCTCCAGGGCGGCCAGGTCACCGTCTACGACCCCAAGGGCACGGAGAACGCCCGCCGGGAGTTCCCGACGCTGCGCTACGCCGCCTCCGCCGAGGACGCGGTCACCGGCGCGGACGTCGTCCTGCACCTCACGGAATGGAGCGAGTTCCGCAACCTCGACCCGCGCCGGCTCGCCCGCGCCGCAGCCACCGCGCACCTCATCGACGGCCGCAACACCCTGGACCCGGCGCCCTGGCGCGCCGCGGGCTGGACCTTCCGCGCCATGGGCCGTCCCGCACTCTGAAGCACGCCCGTACCACCACCGCAGCAGCCCCCACAGGAACGGAACGACCCCCACCATGAAGCACCTCCTTGTCCGCTCGGGTAAGAGCCCGTTCTACGTCCCGACGCGGACCGAGGTCATCCAGCAGGACCTCATCGGCACCAACGCCGGGAACCTGGTGTTCAGCGACGCCACGCACAAACTGCTCCAGGTTCCCGGCGCCACCGAAGTCACCTCCAACGGCCTCAGGACGGACTCCTCCAAGGAGCGCGCGGCCCAGATCAACGAGCAGTACGACGCCTTCGTCGTGCCGCTCGCCAACGCCTTCCGCCCGTCGTTCGAGCCCTCGCTCAACCGGCTCAGCAGGCTCATCGAGCAGTTGAAGATCCCCGTCGTCGTCATCGGCGTCGGCGCCCAGGCGGGCACGGACTACGACACCGAGCGGCTGAAGGCCATCGAGCCGGCGGTCAAGCGGTTCATGAAGGCGGTGCTCAAGCGGTCCGCGTCCGTGGGCGTACGCGGCGAGCTGACCGCCGACTACCTGAAGGAACTCGGCTACAAGGGCAAGGAGGTCGACATCATCGGCTGCCCGTCGATGTTCCTCCACGGCGACACCTTCCCCGAGATCCGCCTGCCCGAGGGCGGCATCACCGACGCCTCCCGGATCGCGATCAACATCTCCCCGGGCGCCCCGAAGGTCGGGCCGATCGCGGAGATCGCGCAGCGCACGTACGAGCGCTTCGCCGACCTCACGTACTACGCCCAGAACCTCACCGACGCCGAACTGCTGCTCTGGGGCGACACCACCGCCGAGAAGGGCCAGGCGGCCGAGTTGCCGAACCAGGCCGCGCACGGCCTGCTGCGCGACGACAAGATGCGGCTGCCCACCGACCCGTACCGCTGGATGGCCGAACTGCGCGAGCACGACTTCGCGTTCGGCACCCGCATCCACGGCAACATCACCGCGCTGCTCGCCGGCACCCCCGCCGTCGTGCTCTGCCACGACTCGCGCACCCTCGAACTCTGCCGCTACTTCGGCATCCCGTACGAGATGCTGGCCGACCAGCCCGCCGACCTGGACCCGGCGCAGCTCTACGAGAAGGCCGACTTCGGCGGGCTGCAGAACGGCCACCAGGAGCGCTGGGACCGCTTCGCGCGCTTCCTCGACCGCAACGGGCTCCAGGACACGTACACCCACGGCGACCGCGGCGCCGCCTTCGAGGAGCGCATGGCCGCCCTCGACCTGCCGCCCTCGATGCGGGTGTGGGACGGCTCCGACGACGGCGCCAACCGCTACCGCGTCGCCTGGCTGCACGAGCGGGCCGAGAACGTCCGCAAGCGGCAGGACGCCGCCGCGCGCCGCATCGGCGAGCTGAAGGAGCGCAACGAGGAGCTGACCGAGCAGGTCGGGCGGCTGGAGAAGCAGCTCGCCGGGCTGGAGCGGCGCGTCGGCGCCATGGACAAGCGGCCGCTGGGCCGGCTCGGCGGGAT
>NZ_JACBXC010000971.1 GCF_013870535.1 Streptomyces phytophilus
GGTTCGAGGACCTGTCGTGGCAGGACGCGAGCCGGATGGGCTCGGTGGCCGCGTTCCCGCTGGTGGCCGGCGTACTCGGGTACTCGGCGCACAACCGGCGGGCCTATCTGGCGGCCGTCGAGGAGCGGGCCAGACGGGCGGAGAAGAGCCGGGAGAGCGAGGCGCGCCGCCGGGTGGGCGAGGAACGGCTGCGCATCGCCCGCGAGTTGCACGACCTCGTCGCCCACCAGATCACCCTGGCCAACGCGCAGGCCACGGTCGCCGCCCACCTCTTCGACTCCCGCCCCGAGCAGACCCGCAAGAGCCTCACGGAGCTCGTCCGGACCACCAGCGACGCGCTCGACGACCTGCGCGCCACGGTCGGGCTGCTGCGCCAGTCCGGGGACACCGCCGGGCCCGCGGAGCCGGCGCCCGGGCTGTCCAGGCTGCCCACGCTGCTGGACTCCTTCGGCCGCGCGGGTCTTGCGGTGTCGCTGGAGGAGGAGGGCACGGCGAAGCCGCTGCCGCCGGGGGTGGACCTCACCGCGTACCGCATCGTCCAGGAGGCCCTGACCAACGTGACCAAGCACGCCGGCACCGGCACCGCGCGGGTGCGCCTCGTCTGGAACCGCGACACCCTCACCGTCACCGTCGCGGACGACGGCGGCGGCGCCCGTACGGGACCGGCGGCCACCGCGTCCGAGCACGCGCCCGGCTACGGTCTGATCGGGATGCGCGAACGCGCCACCGCGGTCGGCGGCCGCCTCTCCGCGGGCAGCCGCCCCGAGGGCGGCTTCCTCGTCTCCACCGAGCTGCCCCTCCCGGCCGCCAGGGACAGGGCGCACGGCGCGGGCGACGGCGGCGGTGCGGAGGACACGGACACCGAGACGGAGACGGAAGAGACGGGGGAGGCGCGGTGACGCTGCGGGTGCTGCTCGCCGACGATCAGGCGCTGCTGCGCGGTGCGTTCCGGATGCTCCTCGACACCGCCGACGACATCACCGTGGTCGGCGAGGCCGAGGACGGCAGGGAGGCGGTGCGCCTCACCCGCGAACTGCGCCCGGACGTCGTGGTCATGGACATCCGCATGCCCGAGGTCGACGGCCTCGCCGCCACCTCGGAGATCGCCGCCGACCCGGAGCTGCGCGGCAGCCGCATCCTGATCCTCACCACGTACGAGACGGACGAGTACGTCGCGCAGGCGCTGCGCGCCGGGGCCGGCGGCTTCATCGGCAAGGGCATCGGCGCCGGGGAGTTGGTCGACGCGGTCCGTACGATCGCCGCGGGCGACACCCTGCTGTCGCCCGCCGCGACCCGCTCCCTGGTCGCCCGCTTCCTCGCCACCCCGGACGACGCCCCGCGCCACCACCCCGAACGGCTCGCCGTGCTCACCCCGCGCGAACGCGAGATGGTTGCGCTGGTCGCCACCGGCCTGTCCAACCAGGAGATCGCCGAGCGGATGTTCCTCAGCCCCTTCACCGTCCGGGCCCACGTGCAGCGCGCGATGACGAAGCTGGAGGCCCGCGACCGGGCGCAACTCGTCGTCATCGCGTACCGCACGGGGCTGGTGCACGCCGCCCCGGACGGCGACGGCGACCGCCCGTCGTGAAGGTCACGGCAGGGCGGCGAACTCCGGCAGCGCCAGCGCCGAATGGGCCGGCCGCGGGGGTGCGGCGGGCATCGTCCGCGGCCACCGGACTCCGCTGGTGCGACCGGACCAGCCCGTCGCCTGCCCTGGCGGCCACCGCACCACCGCTGCGGGTACCACGGCCCGCCGGTCAGCCGGTGGCGAACGCAGCCTCGAAGGCCGCGCGGTTCGCCGACACCGGCTGCCGGTCCCACACGGCGAACACCAGCCGGGGGAACCGCCCCGCGAAGCGCCCGCCGGGCTGAAGGTGCGTACGGAACGCCGCCGCCACCTGCGCCGGGTCGTTGCGGAACACCCCGCAGCCCCAGGCGCCCAGCACCAGCGCCGTCACCTCCGCGAGCGCCGCGACCTCCAGCACCCGTTCCGCGCGCTGGGTGAGCGCGGCGGGGATCCGGTCCGCGTCGGTCGGCGTGCGCTGGGCGATGACGCCCGCGTTGGGGGCGGCGGAGGTGAGGAAGTCGGCGGCGTACGGCTCGGCGAGGAGCGCGCCCGCGTCGTCGCGGAACACCGGGACGGCGGGGGAGTGGACGACGCGGTGGGTGTAGAAGGGGCTGCGGTCGGCGCGGTGGGCGGCGTAGAACTCCGGGGCGCGCAGCAGCGCGGGGTAGAGCGCGGAGGCCCGGCACAGCTCCTCCTCCTGCGCGCGGGCGCCGTTGACGTAGCCGCCGCCGGGGTTGCGGGCGGAGGAGAAGTTGAGTACGCCGA
>NZ_JACBXC010000972.1 GCF_013870535.1 Streptomyces phytophilus
GGGAAGAGGCGGTCGGAGCGCGGCGGTAGCGTCCCCGTTCCGTACGAGCCCCCACACTTCCGTACGCGCCCTCGCGCGCCCCTCGTATCCCCTACGCACCTACCGCCGTCGTCGCCGCGCACCCGCGCACCCGCCGCGCCCGGCCCCGTACCGGAGTCCGCCGCGCGTCCCGTACGCCCCCTCAGTGGTCCTCGTGCTCCCGCGCGAGGAACAGCGCGAACGTCGTCGGCTTCTGCTGCACCAGCTCCAGCCGCCCCCCGTCCGCCTCCGCCAGGTCGCGGGCGACCGCCAGCCCCAGCCCCGTCGAGTTGCGTCCGCTGACCGTGCGCTCGAAGACCCGGGAGCCGAGGTCCGCGGGCACGCCCGGGCCCTCGTCGGTGACCTCGGCCACCACCTGGTTGCCCGTGACCCGGGTGCGCAGCGCGACGGTCCCGGCGCCGTGCATCAGCGCGTTCTCGATCAGCGTCGCGAGCACCTGCGCCACCGCCCCCGGCGTGCCCACCGCGCGCAGGCCCTTCCGCCCGGAGCGGACGATCGCCCGCCCCTCCCCGCGGTACACCGGCCGCCACTCCTCCAGCTGCTGCTTGACGACCTCGTCCAGGTCGAAGCCCATCCCCGAGCCGGCCTTGGGGTCCCGGGACTTGGTCAGCAGCCGCTGCACCACGTCCGTGAGCCGCTCCACCTGGGTGAGCGCGACCGCCGCCTCCTCCTTGACCGTCGCCGGGTCGTCCGTGAGCGCGATCTCCTCCAGCCGCATGGACAGGGCGGTCAGCGGCGTACGGAGCTGGTGGGAGGCGTCCGCGGCCAGCCGCCGCTCGGCGGTGAGCATCCGCGCGATCCGCTCCGCGCTGGCGTCCAGCACGTCGGCGACGCGGTCCAGCTCGGGGACGCCGTAGCGGCGGTGGCGGGTGCGCTGGTCGCCGGAGCCGAGCCGCTCGGCGGTCTCGGCGAGGTCGGTGAGCGGGGCGGTGAGGCGGTTGGCCTGGCGGACGGCGAGCAGCACGGCGGCGCCGACGGCGAGCAGCGCCACGGCGAAGATGATCAGCAGGGTCTGGCCCAGCTCGCCGTTGACCCGTTCGCGGGCCTCCATGACCGTGACCCGCTCGCCCCTGCTGCCGGTCTCGGTGGCCTCGATGACGGAGCCGTCGGGCCGCTCCCCCATCTTGAGCGGCGGCCCGCCCGGCAGGTCCACCACCGCGTACCGGCCGTCGGTGACCTGCCCGGAGAGCGCCTGCCGGGTCACCCGCTCGTCGTCGGCGATCTTGCCTTCCACGACGCTGAACAGCCGCACCGCCTCGGACTGCACCCGGTCGTGCGCGGCGGCCTCGATGGTGCGGGTCTCGACGATGACGAGCGAGACGCCGAACACGGCGATGACGACGAGCACCACCGCGAGGGTGCTGTTGATGAGCCTTCTGCGCATGGCTGCCGGAGGCCGGGGGCGGCCGGCCTAGCTCTTCTCGAAGCGGAAGCCCACTCCGCGGACCGTCGCGATGTAGCGGGGGTTCGCGGCGTCGTCGCCGAGCTTCTTGCGCAGCCAGGAGATGTGCATGTCGAGCGTCTTCGTCGACGACCACCAGGTGGTGTCCCACACCTCGCGCATCAGCTGCTCGCGCGTGACCACCCGGCCCGCGTCCCGCACCAGCACCCGCAGCAGGTCGAACTCCTTCGCCGTGAGCTGCAGTTCCTCGTCGCCGAGCCAGGCGCGGTGCGAGTCGGTGTCGATGCGTACGCCGTGGGTGGCCGGCGGCTGCGCCTCGGTGGAGCCGCGGCGCAGCAGGGCGCGGACCCGGGCGAGCAGCTCGGCGAGGCGGAAGGGCTTGGTGACGTAGTCGTCGGCGCCGGCGTCGAGGCCGACGACGGTGTCCACCTCGTCCGCGCGGGCGGTGAGCACCAGCACGGGGAAGCCGTGGCCGTCCGCGCGCAGCCGCCGGCACACCTCCAGGCCGTCGATGCCGGGCAGGCCCAGGTCGAGCACGAGGAGGTCGACGCCGCCGCGGAGCCCGGCACTGAGCGCCGTGGGACCGTCTTCCCGGACCTCCACCTCGTAGCCCTCCCGGCGCAGCGCGCGGGCCAGCGGTTCCGAGATGGCCGCGTCGTCCTCGGCCAGCAGTACTCGGGTCATGGAGCGATGGTAGACCTCCCGTCACCGAGAGTGCGCCGGTGGCGTCGGGTTCTCTCACCTCCTGGTACGCGGTCGAACGCGTCGGCGGGTTCCGTGCGCCGGTTCGCGCCGTCCCCGGATCGCGGGGCGGGGGGCGCATCGCCGGATCGCGGGGCGGAGGGTTGTCGGCGACCATGAGGTCACCGGGCCGGCCGGTCCGCGGGG
>NZ_JACBXC010000973.1 GCF_013870535.1 Streptomyces phytophilus
CCAGCAGCGGGCCGTCGGCGCGCCCCCGCGCGGACGGGGTGGTGCGGCGGGGCAGGAAGACCATCGGCTCCTCCTCACGTCGGGCGGCCGGCCACCGGGCCACCGGGCGTCACGGCACCGGGCGGGTCACCACGTCGAGCCGATCGGCGCCTTCCAGGTGTCGCCCTTCCAGTCGTTGTACGACTCGTTGAACGGCTTGAAGGGCAGCATGTCGCTGCTGCCGAACGCCTTGTCGCCGAGGTCGACGATCGTACCGGTCCAGGCGGCGCCCAGAGAGGCCGTGTACGCGGCCCCCGCGTGCGCCGCCGCACCACCGCCCACCAGGCCCGGGAAGCGGTCCGAGATGCGCCCGATGTTGCGCAGCAGGGACAGCCCCTCGGTGTCGCCCATGTTGAGGATCCTGCCCAGGCGCCCCACCGACGGCAGGTTCTGCGGCACGCTCGTCGCCTGCCGCCGCGCCGACTTCTTCAGCGCGTCGATCTGCGCCCGCGCCGCCCGCTTCTGCGCGGCGCTCGCCGTCCGGCTGCTCAGCACCTTGCCCAGCGCCGTGCGCTTCGCGGACGACCCGGCGAGGTTCGTGGCGACCTGCCGCGAACGGGCCGCGGTCGCCGCCGTCTTCGTCAGCGCGTTGGTGCCCTTCAGCGCCGCCATCCCGGCGCGGCCGATGCCCATGGTCAGCAGCCCGATGGAGTCGACCAGCACCTCCGTCCAGCTCGCGTTGCCGGTGGCCGCGAGCAGGGCTCTGCCCCCGACCACCAGCAATCCCGCGATCAGCAGGAACGCCACCACGTTCAGGCCCGGGATGAACAGCGAGATGATCGCGACCGCCGTGGCCACCCAGCTGATGACATCGATGACGATCTTGATGATGTCGGCATACTTGTCGACGAAGTCGCTGACGTTGTCCCACCAGCCGTCCTTGACGTCGTCGTCGATGGACTTCTTGATGCGCCCGGCGGCCGTGTCGGCGTCGGAGTCGCGGGCGGACGTCGCCCGCCCCAGCATCCGGCGCGCCTCCTCCAACTCCCCTTCGGCCGCCCCGTACGCCTTCTCCCGCTGCTTCTCCGCGTCCTTCTCCGCGGCCGAGGGCTCCGGCGCGTCCGGCGCGGCCGCCTTGTCCGGCGGGCTTGTTGTCCGTCATCGACCCGGCGGCGCTCTGCGCCTTCGTCAGCGCCCGCTCGGCGGCCTTCTGCGCGTCGTCCAGGTCGGTCGCCCACGACGACAGATGCCCGACCACCGCCTTGTAGCGCCCGGAGGTCTTCTCCATCTTGCCGGCGAGATCGGTCGCGGCGCTGCGCAGCCTGTCGGCGTACTTGCCCTTCAGGGCGCCGTCCTTGCCGATGTCGCGCAACTTGCCGACCTGCGACTCGATCGTCTCGCCGATCTTCTTCAGCCGGGCGGCCTCGTCACGGATGTCCTCGACGTTCCCCGGTACGGGATCGGATTCGGCGAGCGGCTGCCAGTCGGTGGGGCGGGCCATGGCCGTCACTCACCCTTGCATTCCTGCTCAAGCTTCGTGTCCGTCTTGAGGAACGACTGATGGACGTTGCTCGCCATCTCCCCGACGGACTTCACGGACTCCAGCACTTCCTTGCGGTGCCGGTCCCAGTTGGTGGTGAAGTCCTCCATCGCGTCCGCGACCGTACCGGAGCCGTATATTCCGCGAAGCCGCTCCTGATGCTCCTCGCAGCTCTCGAACTCCCGCTTGACGATGCCCAGATCGCGTTCGATCACCTGAAGGCGGGCATAGTCCACACACAGATCGCTCATCGTTCGTCCCCCGTGGCCGTGCGTCTCTGCCGGGCAGAGTACAGGCGTCAATACAATCGCGCGGCGGCCGGAGTACGAATACTCCGCCCGGCGCACGCGGCGCTACGGCCGGTCACCGGGCTCCCCCGCGGGGTGTCAACCGCGCAGCGCACCCCAGGTGTCGGGGCCCACCTGGCCGTCGACGGCCAGCCCTTTCGCGGACTGGAACTTCCTGACCGCCGCCTCCGTGCTCTCGCCGAACATGCCGTCGACGCCGCCCGCGCCGAGGTCGTAGCCGCGGGCGCGGAGGATGCACTGGACCTGCACGACGCGCTCGCCGGTGTCGCCGTTCTGGGTGAGGGCCGTGCCCGAGTAGTACGTGCACGAATCCCACGGGTCCGCGGGCGGCGCCGACGTCGTGGCGGGGGCCGTCGGCTTCGCCGACGTGGCGTCGGGGCGGGTGGGTGCGGTGGTGGGGTCGGCGGTCCCGCCGGGGCTCTCGGGCGGCTGGGACGCGCGCGTGGCGGAGGGGCTCGGGGACGGCGGGGCAGTCTCCTCGCCGTCGTCGTCCTTC
>NZ_JACBXC010000974.1 GCF_013870535.1 Streptomyces phytophilus
AAGCGCCTGCGGTGGCCGCGGAACGTCAACTCGTGCCGCTCGGCACGCCGTACGGTCTCCGCCCGGGTCGTCATGGTGATCGATCCTACGGCGGCGGTGGGCACGGCGGCCGGCGGCGGCCTAGGAGATCCCCTCGGGCAGCAGCTCGGTGGGGATGTCCTCCAGGTCGAGGCCGCTGGGCAGGTCGTCGAGGTCGCTGGGCAGCAGCTCGGTCGGAATGTCCTCCGGGTTCAGGCCGCTGGGCAGGTCCTCGGGGTCCAGACCGCTGGGCAGCAGCTCGGTCGGGATGTCGTCGGGGAGCTTGGGGTCGTCGGGACCGGCGGACGGGCTCTCGCTCGGCGGCGGCGTACAGGCGCAGGGCGCGTCCTTGTCGTCGTCGCCGCTGACGAGCGCGTACGTCACCCCGACGCCGCCGGCCAGGACGACGACTGCCGCGGCCGCCGCCAGCCACCGCTTGTTGCTGTTCCGGACCGGGGGCGGCGGGGGCGGTGCGGGCCAGTGCTGCGTGCTGCCGGCCGGGGGTGTGTGGTCCGGCGGCGGGGCGTCTGCGGGCGGCGGGTAGCTCATGGCCCCAGCTTCGCCCGCGGCGGCGGCGGAAGGGATGGCTCCGCCGGGCTCGTGACAGGGTTGCGACACTCCGCCGCCGGTCAGAGGGCCGGGGGGCCGCGTACGGACGGGTTCCGGATCCCGTACGCGGCCGGTGCCGCCGCCGGGTCGCGCCGCGCTCTCCGTACGGGCGCGACCGGGCGTGACCGGGCGTTGTCGGCGGGGGCACCTACCCTTGGGCGGGTGCGAGGGGGTGTGGGGGTGTGGGGGTGTGGGGGTGCGGCGGAAACCGCGGACCCGGCACACCCCGCGCAGGTCGCCCCGCGCACCCCGGGCAGGCGGTGCCCCCGCCTCGCTCAGACGCCCAGCAGGTGGTCCATCGCCAGCTGGTCCAGGTGCTCGAAGGCCATGCCGCGCTGCGCCGCCGCCTCCGGGTCGAAGTCCTCGTACGCGCCGCGGTCGGCGAGCAGCCCGGCGAGGCCGGAGTCGTCCGCGGTGGGCTGCGCCAGCTCGTCCAGGCGCGAGGCGCGCAGCGCCTCCTGGACCTCGGGGTCGGCGCGGAACGCGGCGGCGCGCTCCTTGAGGATGAGGTAGTTGCGCATGCAGCCCGCGGCCGACGCCCACACGCCTTCCTTGTCCTCGGTGCGCGGCGGCTTGAAGTCGAAGTGCCGCGGGCCGGTGTAGCCGCCGGTCTCCAGCAGGTCCACGAGCCAGAACGCGGCGCGCAGGTCGCCCGCGCCGAAGCGCAGGTCCTGGTCGTACTTGATGCCGTTCTGGCCGTTGAGGTCGAGGTGGAACAGCTTGCCGGACCACAGCGCCTGGGCGATGGCGTGCGGGTAGTTGAGCCCGGCCATCTGCTCGTGGCCGACCTCGGGGTTGACGCCGTACAGCTCGGGGCGCTCCAGCCGCTCGATGAAGGCCAGCGCGTGGCCGACGGTGGGCAGCAGGATGTCGCCGCGCGGCTCGTTGGGCTTGGGCTCGATGGCGAACCGCAGGTCGTAGCCCTGGCCGGTGACGTACTCGCCGAGGAGGTCGAACGCCTCCTTCATCCGGTCGAGTGCGGCGCGCACGTCCTTGGCCGCGCCGGACTCCGCGCCCTCGCGCCCGCCCCAGGCGACGTAGATCCGCGCGCCCAGCTCCACCGCGAGGTCGATGTTGCGGATGGTCTTGCGCAGCGCGTAGCGGCGCACGTCGCGGTCGTTGGCGGTGAAGCCGCCGTCCTTGAAGACGGGGTGGGTGAAGAGGTTGGTGGTGGCCATCGGCACGGTCATGCCGGTGGCGTCGAGCGCCTGGCGGAAGCGCTTGACGTGCGACTCGCGCTCCGTCTCGGAGGCGCCGAAGGGGATCAGGTCGTCGTCGTGGAACGTGACGCCGTGCGCGCCCAGCTCGGCCAGCCGGCGGACGCTCTCGACCGGGTCGAGCGGCGCGCGGGTCGCCTCCCCGAAGGGGTCGCGCCCCTGCCAGCCGACGGTCCACAGGCCGAAGCTGAACTTGTCCTCGGGGGTCGGGGTATACGACATGACGGCTCCTTCGGCGGATCTATTTCGTAAGGCCGCTTTACAAAATAGGATGCCGACCGGGTCGGAGGGAAGAGCCGGCCCACGAGTCGCGGAGGACACAGCATGGGGCCCCTCGTCATCGGCGTCGACAGTTCGACGCAGTCCACCAAGGCGCTGGTCGTCGACAGCGAGACCGGGCAGGTGGTGGCACACGGCCAGGCCGCGCACGCCGTCAGCATCGGCGGCCGGCGGGAGAGCGATCCGGAGCAGTGGTGGGA
>NZ_JACBXC010000975.1 GCF_013870535.1 Streptomyces phytophilus
GGCGGCCGCGGTGGCGGCCGCCCGCGAGGTGCTTTCCGCGGTGCCCGGGGCGCTCAGCCCAGGGCGTTGAACACGGGGTAGTAGCCGCCGGACTGGCCGGCCGCCGTCGGGTGGTACGAGTCACCGATGGGGAAGGTGACGCTGTGCAGCCACTCGCTGTCCGAGCAGATCTCGTGCCCGGAGAACGCCGGCCGGACGTCGCCGTACGCGAAGCCGTGGTCGGCCGCGCGCTTGGCGGTGACCTCGCTCAGCAGGTCCGAGGCGCCGTTGATGGCGGCCCGGGAGCGCTCGCTGATGCCGAAGATGCAGCCGCCGTCGAGCTTGTACATCCGCGGGTAGCCGAGCACGACGACCTGCGCGTTGGGGGCGCGGGCGGTGATCGCGTCGTACGCCGCGTCCAGCCGTCCGGGCAGGGTGCCTGAGATATAGGTGCGCGCCTGGTTGATGCGGTTGATACAGGCCGACTCGCCCTGGAGCACACAGGTGGTCATGGCATCGGCGAAGCCCGCGTCGTTGCCGCCGATGCTGATGGAGACGAGGGAGGTGCCGGAGTTGAGCGGGCCGAGTTGGTTGTTGATGACGTCGCCGGTACGGGCGCCGGAGCAGGCGGTGAAGGAGAAGGACGCCGGGGCGTGCGCGTTCTTCCACAGCACCGGGTAGGCGTTGTTGCTGCGCTTGCAGTCGCCGCTTCCCGAGTCGTACGAACCGGCGCCCACGCCGGAGGCGTAGGAGTCGCCGAGCGCCACGTAGCTCTCGGCGGCGGCGGCGTTCGCGGGTTCTCCGGCATGGGCCGGCACGCTGCCGAGCAGCGCCACTGTGGTGGCGACGAGGAAGCCCAGCAGGAGCCGCAAGGGCCGGGCAGTTCTCATGGAACCCCCTGGGGGTGAGGTTGTACCGAGTGGTAACCACACCCTGCCCCCTGAAACCCATGTCCATGCCAAGTCGCAACTGCGCGCCTGTGATGCGCCGTTCCATCCGTGTGACGCGCGTTCATCAGGGCATGAGCTGATAGTCGGGGAAGTTGCCCGGCGGCCGTTCGCCCGCCGCGCCCTCGGTGAAGGCGTGCACCAGCAGGTGCCCGCCGACGAACGCGCCGCGCCACGAGGCGCCCGAGCCGCCGAACAGCTCGGCCCGGTCCCCGCGCGAACGCGGCGCGTTGCGGCCCGTCTTGAACGCCCGTATCTGCGGCGCCACCCGGTCGTAGAACTCCGGGTCGTCGCAGGAGAGGGTGGCGACCAGGGCGCCGTTGGAGGCGTTCATCGCCGCCAGCAGCTCCGCCTCGGTGTCCACCGGCACGATCGAGTCGACCGGGCCGAACGGCTCCGCGTGGTGCAGCGGCGAGGCGGCCGGCGGGTCGAGGAGCGTCACCGGCGCGAGATACGCGGAGGTGTCCTGGCCCGGCAGCAGGTGGGCGTCCGCGAGGCTGCCCCGGTGGAGCGGCACCGCGCCCCGGTCCACCGCGTGCGCCACCAGGTCCGCCAGCTCCTTGGCCTTGGCGGCGTTGATCAGCGGCCCGAAGTCCAGCTCCGGCAGCGGGTCGCCGGGCCGCGCCACCGCCAGCGGGTGGCCGACGCGTACGGAGCCGACCGCCGGCAGGTACGCCGCCAGGAAGTCGGCGAAGGCGGCGCGCTGGACGACGAACCGGGGGTAGGCGGTGCAGCGCTGCTTGGCGTAGTCGAAGGTCCTGCGCACCTGCCCGGTGAGCGCCGGCCAGTCGGAGTAGTTCCACACCCCCCAGCAGTTCAGCCCCTCCTGCTCCAGCACGTGCGGCTTGTCCAGGCCGGCCAGCGCGGCGGCCACCTGCCCGCCGGTGTCGCGCCCGCCGACGAAGGACACGCAGCCCAGCTCCGGCGCCCGTACCAGCGCCCCGGACAGCTCGCCGCCGCCGCCGGAGACCAGCGTCAGCGGCAGGCCCGCGCGTACCGCCAGCGCGCAGGCCAGGGTCAGGCACGCCACCCCGCCGTCGCTCGGGGTCTTGGCGACGGCGGCGTTGCCCGCCAGGGTGCAGACGAGCATGGCGTGCACGAGCACGCTCATCGGGTAGTTCCAGCTCGCGATGTTGCTCACCGGCCCCGGCAGCGGGGTGCGGCCGGCGAGCATGCCGTCGATCTCGTCGACGTACCAGCGGACCCCGTCCACGGCGCGGTCCACGTCGGCCGTGGCCAGCCGCCAGGGCTTGCCGATCTCCCAGACGAGGAGCAGCGCGAGCAGGTCGCGGTGCTCCTCGATGGCGTCCAGCGCCGCCGACACCCGCGCCTTGCGCTCCGCGAGCCGTACGTGCCGCCAGCTCCGGTGCGCGTCCAACGCGGTGCGTA
>NZ_JACBXC010000976.1 GCF_013870535.1 Streptomyces phytophilus
CGCCTGCTGCTCGGCGGCGCGGCGGCGCTCGCGGCCGCCGCCGGTGCGGGCGCCGCCGTCCTGTTCGCCCTGCGCGACGACGGGGCGCGGCCGAAGGAGCCGGAGAGGGCCGGCCCCGTGCCCGAGGACTCCGCCCCGCCGGTCAAGGAGCCCGAGCCGCCGCCACTCGAACCGGTCGCGGTCGAGATCGTCCTCACCGGCGACGGCCCCGTCGAGGAGATGACGTACTCCGTCAACCGCAAGCCGGTGACGCTCAAGGACGTCGCGCTGCCCTGGCGCAAGACCGTCGAGGTCCCCCGGGAGAACGGCTCCGCCGCCTGGAGCCTGGACATGTCCCACTACGGCGAGGTCACCTACGAGATCCACGTCGACGGCCGCAAGCAGATGTCGCAGCGCTCGCCCAACGCGGGCATCCCCGCCGCGATACGCGGCCCCGGCCCGTACAGCGCGGAGGCCGCCGGCGAGGTCGCCTTCGCCGTCCCGCCCGCCGACTCGCGCGCCTAGTGGCGCCCGCCTAGTCTCCCGGGCCCGGGACCCCTCCGGGCCGGGGGTGGTTACCGTGAGGCGCAGTCACCCGGAGAAGGGGGTACCCGCCATGGCGAGCAAGATCACTCTGCTGCCGAAGGAAGTCGGCAGCCTCAGCCGAGGGCTGCCGCCCGCCGACGCGCCGCCGCAGCCGGAGACGCTGTTCGTGCTCGGCTCGAACGGCGGGATGAGCGTGGCCCCGGACGCCGGTTTCACGCTGGTGTTCGGGCGCAACGAGCCCGAGGTGCACGTCTGCGTGGGCGGCGGCGACAAACGCGTCAGCCGCCGGCAGGGGATAGTCACCCGGGAGTACACGCGCTGGGTGCTGACCAACACCGGGAAGCGGCCGATCCGTTTCCCCGACTCCCGGCTGGTGCACCGCGGCGACCAGGCTTTCCTGCCCACCGGCTACACCCCGCTGTTCGTCGTCTCGTCCCCCGAGGACCACCTGCTGGAGGTGCGGATCTCCGCGGCCAGGAACTTCGGCCTGGCCGGCGGGCCGACCGTGCAGGAGGAGTCGACCCTCGGCGAGGAGCGCGACCTCGACGCCGACGAGATGCTGGTGCTCGTCTGCCTCGCCCAGCGCTATCTGCAGGGCGACCCGCAGCCGCAGCCGCTGACCTGGGCCCAGGTCGCGTACGAGCTGGCGCAGCTGCAACCGGGGCGCAACTGGACGGAGAAGACCGCCGCGCACATCGTCGCCGGCGTGCGCAAGAAGCTCAGCCGCGCGGGGGTGCCGGGGCTGCTGGCGAAGGACGTGCCGTCGCCCGTGGGCAACGCGCTCAACCACAACCTCATCACCGACCTGCTGATCACCGCGACGATCCGGAAGAAGGACCTGCGGAAGCTGGGGGAGTGACGCGGCCCCGGGGCCCGCGCTACGGGGCGCCGGGATCGAACGGGATGCCCGCGGGCAGGGCCTTGTCGAGGTGGGAGACGAAGGACGAGTCCTTCAGGCCGAAGTTGGCGCTGCCGAAGTCCGTCGTGGCGAGCCGGTCGCGCAGCCCCGCCGGATAGCCGTTCCAGCCCACCAGGTCGGGGAGCTGCCAGGCGCCCCCGTGGTTCTCCGGCGGCTCGTCGTTGCCGGTGGCGGGGCGGAAGGCGTGGGTGCCGACGCCGTCCTTGTGGTAGACGACCTTGGGGTGGGTGCCGTCCCACCGGATCTGGTCGCGGGGGTACGTGTCGAAGTCGCCGTGCGCCGAGGTCGAGACGTACTGCGCCTCGTCGTTGCGGATCCACACCACGACGTGCTCCCAGTCGTGCCGGTGCCCGAAGAGGCCGGTGCCCGGCAGGGCCTGGTCCTTCTCGAAGTACAGGCCGTAGACCACGGCGCACCAGCCGTTGTTGCACTTCGCGCGCGAGTAGCCGTTGGTGTTGTCCAGGTCCGCGGCGTCGCGGCAGTCGCCGTCGAGCGCGCCGCCCGGCTCCAGGCCCGGGTTGACCGCGCCGTCGGGGCCGATCGCCGGGGTGGGGTAGCACCCGTCGGTGTCGTAGTCGTACGCGGGCTGGAAGGTCTGCTCCAGGCCGTCGGCGTTCGCCGGCAGCGCCTGCGGCGGAGCGGCGGCCGCGGAGGCGGCGTACGGTACGGCGACGACGAGCGCGAACGCGCCGCCCAGGACGGCCGATACGCGACGGATCCGGCTGCTCGACCTCATGCGGCCTCCCCAGGCGGCTTCGTGGAGCCCCGACGCCCGACATCCTCCGGCCGCGGCCACCGCCCGGGCAACGGCGCAAAGCCCCCCATGGGCGACATGTGAAGCGGCGGTCGGGCGAAGAAC
>NZ_JACBXC010000977.1 GCF_013870535.1 Streptomyces phytophilus
CGCGGCCGCCTGGCACATGGGCAGCGTCAACGTGGGCGTACCGGACCCTCCCCGGCCGGGACCGCCCCAGGGCTGAGCGCTCCCGGCACCACCGCGGCCCCCGCCCCCGGCACGTCGATCCGGGGCACGCACGGCGCGATCGTCGCCGGCACCGTCGAGAACCTCCACCAGCACTTCCCCGGGACGCGGGCGGTCGCGCGCCTGGACCGGCGGCGACCGGTCGGGCAGTGGAGCGCGCGGCAACTCGGTGTCCACCCCGCCATCCACGGGACCGGGACCCCCGGGGACAACGGCGGGTTCGTACTCCCGGAGTACGTCGCACGCGACCACGACCGCGGGCTGCGCGACCGGCTGCGCCGGGCGGCCGACCGCGGGCACCCGGTGCTCGTGCTCGTGCGGGGGCCGTCGTCGGCGGGCAAGACCCGTACCGCCTTCGAGGCCGTCCGCGCGTGCCTGCGGGACTGGGAGCTGGTCTTCCCCAAGACCCCCGGCGGCCTTGCGGCCCTGCTCGACGCGGGCGCCCTCGTGCCGCGGACCGTGCTGTGGCTCAACGAGGCCCAGAACCACTTCGCCTCGCCCGCGGGCGAGGAGGCCGCCGCCGCGCTCCACCGCCGCCTGGAGGAGCCGGGGCCGCTCGTGGTCCTGGGCACGCTGTGGCCCGAGTACCACCGGCGCCTCACCGCCACCCCCGAGCCCGGTACGCACGCGGCGGACGCGCACCCCCACGCCCGGGCACTGCTCGGCCAGGCGGCGGTCGTCGACGTCCCCGCGTCCTTCACCGCCGAGGCCCTCGCGGACCCGCTCCTGGGGCGCGACCCCTCGCTGGCCGCGGCCGCGGCCACCAGCACGGGCGGGCAGGTCACCCAGACACTGGCGGCAGGTCCGCAACTCGTCGACCACTACCGGCAGCCCACCGGGCCCCACGGCCCGTACGGACGTGCCGTCATCACCGCGGCGATGGACGCCCGCCGCCTCGGCCACTCCTCCCGTCTCCCGGACTCCTTCCTCAAGGCCGCCGCCTCCGGCTACCTGAGCGGAGAGCAGCGCGCCGCCGCCGACCCCGCCACGTGGTTCGCCGGCGCCCTGGCCTACGCGCGGGAGCGGGTCAAGGGCGTGGCGGCGGCCCTCGGGCCCGTCGCAGGACCCGAGGGGATGGGCGCCCTCCCGGACGTCCACGGCCTGAACGACTACCTCGACCACCACGCCCGCACCGCCCGCCGCCGCGACGTCCCGCCGGCATCCTTCTGGACGGCCGTACGGGACCACGTGACCGACGCGGCGGACCTCTCCGCACTGGCGGAAGCGGCCTGTTCGCGAGGCCGCTACCGGATCGGGGCGGGCCTGTACCGGAAGGCGGCGGACGCCGGGGACACCTCCGCCCTGGGGAACCTGGCATGGCTGCGCACGCAGGCCGGGGACACCGACGAGGCGGAACGCCTCTACCGGCAGGCCCTCGCCGCCGGGCACCCGGAGGCGCTGACGGACCTGGCGCGGCTGCGCGAGGAGACCGGGGATCCGGAGGGCGCGGAGCGGCTCGCCTGGCAGGCCGCCGACGCGGGAGACATCTGGGCCCTGGTGGTCCTGGCGCAAGTGCGCGAGAGGGCCGGGGACTTCGACGGAGCGGAGCGGCTCGCCCACCGCGCGGCCAGGGCCGGAAGCTACACGGTCGCGAGGCACCTGGTGCGGCTTCGCGACACCAGGGACCCGGAGGACGCGGAACGGCTCGCCCTGGAGGTCGACTTCGACGGGAAGTCCCGCGTCCACAGCAACCTGTGGTACGTGCGCGGGGAGTCGATGGACGACGAGGACTGGGAAAGGACCGAGGGGGAGAGCCTTTACCGAAGCCTCGTCGACAGCGGCGACGTACCTGCCCTGAGCCGCCTCGCCCGGCTGCGCGAGAAGGCCGGGAACCCGGGCGCGGCGGAGCGCCTGTACCGGCGGGCCGCCGACGCCGGGGACACCTCCGCCCTGGGGAACCTGGCATGGCTGCGCACGCAGGCCGGGGACACCGACGAGGCGGAACGCCTCTACCGGCAGGCCCTCGCCGCCGGGCACATCGAGGCGCTGACGGACCTGGCGCGGCTGTACGAGGAGAAGGGGGACGCCGTCCGGGCGGAACGGCTGGGGCGGTTCGGCGTGGACGCCGGAGGGTCGCAGGCCGGGCCGTGGTAGGGGCGCTGGTGGGGGCGCTCCGGCTCACCGCGGGTGCGCCGCCCGGGAGCCCGGGGCGCCCGGACCGTCCCGCCCGCCGGCTCACCGCCGCCGTGTGGCGTCGACGAAGGTGCCCGGCGTGATGCCGTAG
>NZ_JACBXC010000978.1 GCF_013870535.1 Streptomyces phytophilus
GCGCCGAGGGCGCGCAGCGCCGGGTTCTGCATCGCCTTGGCGAGCCCCGCGGAGAAGGCGCGGGTGGCCGGGTCGTCGCGCTGCTGCGCCTTGGCCTTGCCGCGCCGGGCCGCCCGGCTCGTACGGCTCATCTGCGCGCCTCCACCAGGCGCGGCATGTCGCGGGCCGCCTCGACCAGGAACCAGGCCGGCAGCACCGGCTGCCCGTCCGCGTCCTCGGCGATGACGGTCTGGGCCACCTCCACCGATATCTCGGCCAGTTGCACGAGGAGCGCCTTGGCGCGGTACGCGGTCTCGCGCACGGCCGGCGAGGCGTGCTCCTTGCTCGCGGGCAGTTCCTTGACGAGCCGGCCGCGGAACGCCTCGGCGAGGTAGTACAGCAGGTCGCGGTCCTCGGTGCGGCGGGGCCAGGAGGCGTCGCCCTTGAGGATGGCCTCGACGCCGTAGCGGTGCCGGACGATCTTGACGTAACCGCAGAAGGACACGGCGTGCGCGGGCGTGAGCGTGCCGTGCGCCACGGTCTTCAGGGTGTGGTCGTCGAGGGCCGGGCCGAAGGAGTGCAGCGCGTCGGAGAGCATGTGCCACGAGCGCGGGGTGGAGAACGGCTCCTCGGTCTTCGGCGGCTTGGACCACAGGTGGTCGGGGCGGTCCGTCAGGTAGTCCGTGACCCAGGGGTGGATGCCGTGCTCGCCGGCCCAGACGAGCCAGTCGGTCGCGGACGCCTCCAGGTGGACGTGGGCGAGGCGGTTGACGAGGGCGGAGGCCATGGGGCGGGCCAGCGCGTTGTCGGTGGCGCGGTTGCCGGCGCCGATGACGATGCTGCCCTCGGGCAGCTCGTAGTTGCCGATGCGGCGGTCGAGGATGAGGGAGTAGAACGCCTTCTGCACGTCGGGGGTGGCGGCGTTCAGCTCGTCGAGGAACAGGCAGTACGCCTCGTCGCGGGCGATGGCCTCGGGCGGGCAGAAGACGCTGCGCCCGTCGCGGATCTGCGGCACGCCGATGAGGTCTTCGGGGGCGAGCTGGGTGCCGATGAGGCTGACGCAGTCGAGGCCGAGGGAGTCGGCGAACTTCCGCACCAGCGAGGACTTGCCGATGCCGGGGGCGCCCCAGAGGAAGACCGGGCGCACGGTGGCGAGGCCGAGCAGCAGCTCGGGGATCCGGGCGGGGGTGACGGTGACTGCTGCCTGCACGCGGCGGGCTCCTGCTTCGGGTCGGGGTGCGGCGCGCGCAGGGAGTGTGCGCCGTGTCGGGACGTCCAGTGTGGGCGCTGGACGGGACGCGGCGCAGCCGGTTTTCCGGGGCGGGGGCGGGCGTCGGGGGTACGGGACGCGTGTGCGCGGGCGCGGGGCGTACGGCTCGCAGGCTCGCGGCCTGCGGGCCGGGCCCCGCGCCCGGCAGGCGGTACGCGGTCAGGACGACGCGGTCAGATGAGCGGGAGCAGGTTGCGCACCAGCCGGCAGGTGGTGAGCGAGGGCGGGTGGACGCCGATGCGCTCGGCGGTGTGGCGTATCACCTCGTTGCGGGCGCGCTGGGGGGTGTAGACCCCGGTGTCGAGCAGTGCGATGGCGATGCGCATGGCCTTCAGCATGCGGTTGTGCGCGACATACCACTCACGCGGCATACCTGCCGGAAGCGGCTTCTTGGGCAGGGGTGTCGGGGCGTACGCCACTGGCATGGGCGACCTCCTCGGCCTCGTCTTGGCCCGTCTTCACTCCCTCCATGATACCGCCACCGACTGACAAACTCCCCTGGTCAAAGGTCATTTCGGGATACCAGTTCGAATGCACAGGGGTGTACTGGGACCCCGTTCGGCACCGCCCGCCGCCTTCGGGCATGCTGGCACCGATGACCACCACAGAGCCCCCGCTCCCCGCCGGCACCGCCCCCCGCACCCGTACCGTCGCCGAACTGGACGGGCGGCTGTGCGAGTGCCGCGCCTGCCCGCGGCTGGTCGCCTGGCGGGAGGAGGTCGCGGCGACCAAGCGCAAGGCGTTCGCCGACTGGGACTACTGGGGCCGCCCCGTCCCCGGCTTCGGCCCCGCGGACGCCGCGATGCTGATCATCGGCCTCGCGCCCGCCGCCCACGGCGCCAACCGCACCGGGCGGATGTTCACCGGCGACCGCTCCGGCGACGTCCTGTACGCCGCCCTGCACGCCACCGGCCTCGCCAGCCGGCCCACCGCCACCCACCGCGGCGACGGCCTGACCCTGCGCGGCGTCCGCATCACCGCCCCCGTCCACTGCGCCCCGCCCGAGAACAAGCCGACACCCGCCGAGCGCGACACCTGCCGGCCCTGGCTC
>NZ_JACBXC010000979.1 GCF_013870535.1 Streptomyces phytophilus
AAGCGGTACCACCCCGCCACCCGGGACTTCCTGCGCCGCGCCGCCGCCGCGGACGTCACCGGTGCCCGCTCCTGCTACCTGCACGGCGCCTTCCTCGGCGGCGAGTTCGCCACCGCCTGGCGGCTGGAGCACGGCGCTCTGCTCGACCTGGGCCCGCACCTGCTCGACCTCCTCGACGCCGCCGTGGGCCCGGTCGCCGCCGTCCGCGGAACCGGCGACCCGCGCCGCTGGATCGAGTTGACCTGCGAGCACGAGAACGGCGCCGTCAGCCAGGCGTCGCTGTCCGGCAGCGTCCGGCTGCCCGCCGCCCGCACCCGCGTCGAGCTGTTCGGCCCCGGCGGCGAGATCGTCTACGACACCGCGGGGCTCGACCACGAGGAGTGCTGGCCCGTGCTGCGCCACGAGTTCGCCGCCGCCGTCCGCGCCGGGCGCTCCGGCGGCCTCGACGCCCGCCGCGGCCTGCGCCTCCAGGAGCTGCTGCACCAGGCGCTGCCCGGCTGATCCGCCGGCGCTGCCACGCCGGCCGCGTACGCCGGGGACCGGTCCCCGGCGCACGCGGGACACTGGTGGGGCACGTACCGTCACGAGCACCCGGAGGCCCCGCGATGCCCCTGCGAGAGAGCCTGGCGCGCGGTGCCGCGCCGTCGCCCCCCGGCACCCTGCACGCCCGCAGCGTCGCCGGCGGGATCCGGGTGCCGCCCGCAGCCGCCCGGGTCGTGCGCTTCGGGCGCGACAAGGACGAGGTCGACCTGTGCGTCGGCGAGGACGACCTGCGGGTCAGCCGCCGGCACGGCGAGCTGTCGTACGAGCGCAGCACCTGGTGGCTGCGGAACACCGGGCAGCAGCTCGTCCGGCTGCCCCGCGGCCGGCTGATGCACCTGACCACCGAGCCGATCCCCCTCGCCCCCGGCTACACCCCGCTGTTCGTCAAGGGCTCGGGGCACCGCGAGCACCTCGTCGAGCTGTACGTCACCGACGCCGGCGAGGGCGGGCGGGTGCCGCGGCACCGCGCCGAGACCCTGCCGCCCAAGCGCTGGACGCTCACCGAGCAGGAGAAGCTGGTGCTCGTCGTGCTCGGACAGCAGTACCTGCAGTACGAGTCGGACCCGCGCCCGCTGTCGTACCGGCAGGCGGCCGAGCTGCTGGCCTTCCTGCCCGCCGGCGCGGGGATCACCAAGCGCGTCATCGAGCACCGGGTCGAGGACGTCCGCAAGCGGCTGGAGGGCGGCGGCTTCCCGTACCAGGTGACGCGGGGCGACGACGGCAGCGGCCCGAGCGACAGCGTCCTCAAGCACAACCTGCTGCGCGGACTGGTGGAATCCACGACCCTGGTGCCGACCGATCTCGAACTCCTGGACGAGTATTTCTCAAGCTGAGCGGCTATTTCGCGGCTTCCGCGCGGCTGAGGCGGGGAAGTCGTGAAGACGTCGTGCCAGCGCCGCGCGCAGCCGATAAGTTTCGCCCTGCAGACGGGCGAAAGGAGTCGCGGTGCGCGTGGGTCAGCTGGTCGGCGACCGCTACCGGCTCGAAGTTCCGGTCGACGGCGAGGGCCGGGGCGAGGTGTGGTTCGCGGCCGACGAGCAACTGGGCCGCAGAGTCGTACTCAAACGCGGCGGCGCCATCGGGGAGCGCCCGCGGCTGCTGGGCGTCGCCCGCGCCCAGGCCAAGGCCACCCACCCGCACGTGGTCACGCTCTACGGCGTGGAGTTCATCGAGGCGGGCCCCGACGCCGGCTGCTGGCTGGTGATGGAACACGTCACCGGCGGCAGCCTGGAGAAGCAGCCGAGGATGGCGCCCGAGCGGGCGGCGCTGATCGGCGCGCAGATCGCCTCGGCGCTGGGGGCGCTGCACGCCAACGGCGTCGTCCACTGCGACGTCAAGCCCGCCAACGTCGTCATCACCGACGACGGCACGCCCAAGCTCACGGACTTCGACTCCGCCCAGCGCACCGGCAGCAACGAGACCATCTCGCCGGACCGCCCGCTCAGTTACACCCCCGACTACGCCGCCCCCGAGGTCGTCAACGGCTCGCCCGAGCCCCGCTCGGACGTGTACTCCCTCGCGGCGATGCTCTACAAGGCGGTCACCGGCGTACCCCACGACGAGGTCGGCGACAGGGACGGGGACGACGGCGACAGGGACGACGGCGACGGCGACGGGGACGACGGGGCGGCGGACCGGGACGGGGAGGACGCGGCCACCCTGCGCGAGTGGAAGGTGAGCCAGGGCGTGCTGCGCCGCGAGCGCGACACCGGCCCGCTCGCCGCGCCGCTCGAAGCGATGCTCCGCCGCCGGCC
>NZ_JACBXC010000098.1 GCF_013870535.1 Streptomyces phytophilus
GCGGCGTTCTGCTTCCTCGCGTACACGGCGATCGGCGGCGCGCAGACGGACCGCACCGCGAAGGGCGGAGCGGGGGGCGGCTCCGACGCGGACGGCAAGGGCCTGACGCTGCTGGAGAGCGCCGCGTGCACGAAGCGCCTCCTGGAGGGCACGGTGGCCGACGTGGAGAAGGTGCCGCACCCCCCGGACGCGTTCCCGTGGGTGGAGGTCACGCTGACCGGTGTCCGCTGGCACACGCCCCCGTCGGCGGAGAGCCGGGTGACGGTGCGGATCCCGGACCCGGAGGAGTGGAACGACGAGAAGCCCTTCGCCCGCGGCGAGCGGCTGCTGGTGGAGGACCTGGGGCAGGAGTCGATCACGTACTACCGCAGGGTGCCGGGGAATCCGATGCTCGACCTGGAGACCATCCGCGGCGAGCGCCTCCGGGCGCTGGACAAGGCGCAGGAGAAGGGCGTGCGCTGCCCGTCGTTCTGGGTGGACCGGGACGGCTGACGGGGTGGGGTGGGGCGCGGTAGGGCGGGGATAGCCTCGGGTCATGCGCAGCTTCGAGATCACACCGGTCGGCACGGTCAGCAACGACCGGACGGACATCCAGAACACGGACAACTGGGGTGCCGTACGCAGCACGATCACCGTCGACGAACGCTTCGGCGAGGACTGCCTGACGGGCCTGGAGGGTTTCTCCCACGTGGAGGTCCTCTTCCTCTTCGACCGGTTCCCGGCGGCGGCCGACGACGACTTCCGCGAACCCCGCCCCTACCGGGGCCGCGCCGACCTCCCGCCCATGGGCGTCTTCGCGGGCCGCGGCCCGCGAAGACCGAACCGGATCGGGGTGACGTGCTGCGCCATCGAGTCGGTCGAGGGGCGGGAGCTGACCGTGGTGGGACTCGACGCGGTGTCGGGGACGCCGGTCGTGGACCTGAAGCCGGTGATGGCGGAGTTCCGCCCGGCGGAGGTGCGTCAGCCGGAGTGGGTGAGCGGCATGATGTCGGAGTACTTCAAGCCGTAGCCGACCCCCGGAACACCCCCGCACACCCACCCAAAGGTAGGCGCCTGCTCCGACAATCCACCCACATCCCACATCCCCGCACACCCACCCAAGGGTATGCGCCCGCTCTGACAACGCCGGATCACGGGGCCGCCCGCCCGCCCCCGCCGGGTGCGTCGAACGAGGCGCCGCCGCCCAGGTAGCGGCCGGGGGACGTGCCGACCGTGCGGCGGAACGCCGCCAGGAAGGCGCTCGGCGTCGCGTACCCCACGGCGTGCGCGACCCGGGAGACGGGCTGTCCCTCGGCGAGCAGCGGGAGGGCGGCGCGCAGCCGCACATGGGTGCGCCAGCGGTCGAAGTTCATGCCGGTGTCGTGGACGAACAGCCGGGTCAGAGTCCGCCGGCTCACCCCGACGTCCCGCGCGTGCGCCTCCAGGCTCCGGGGATCCGCGGGGTCGGCGAGCAGCGCGTCGGCCACGGCGCGTACGCGGTCGTCGGAGGGGTTCGGTACGTCGATGGGTGTGGCCGGCAGAGGGCGCAGCAGATCCAGGACGACCGACTCGGCCCGCAGCCGCGCGCCGTCGGGAAGGTCCTCGTCGCCGAGGTACGCGATGAGGTGGGCCAGCAGCCCGTCGATGCCGACCGGCGTGGGTTCCGTCCAGTCCAGGTCGCACCGGTCGGGTGCGAAGTACAGGCTGCACAGCACCGCGTCGCGCGTCGCCCCGGTGCGGTGGACGACCCCCGCGGGCAGCCACAGCGCCCGCGTACGCGGCAGGACCCAGTAGGCGTCGCCGACGGCGACGCCGAGCACACCGCGCCGCGCCCAGGCCAACTGGTGGTGCGGGTGGCTGTGCGGAACGAACCACTGCCCGGACGCCAGCGGGAAGGTCCCGACGACGATGGCACCCACGCCGACCGGGACGGCTCCGAAGACGGCGTCGGTCATGTGCCCAGCGTATGTCCCCAACGCGATACGACCTGGCCCTGTAGCGCATCGCGGCCGACGCGGCGGCTGCATAGCGTCGTGACCATGCCCACCGATCAGCCGCGCCACGGGCGCCACCGCACAGCCGACGCCCCGTCCACGGAAACGGGCCGCCGCTCATGAAGTCGACACCGACCACGACCACAACCACGGCCGGAGCCGGAGCCGAGGCCGTCGGACGCCGCGGAGCGGCGCTGGTGGTCCTGTGCTTCGTACAGTTCATGCTCGTCCTGGACGACAACGTGGTGAGCGTCGCGCTCCCCAGCCTGTGCGACGACCTCGGCTTCGGCACCGCGGGCCTGGCCTGGGTCGTCAACTCCTACTTCCTCGCCTTCGGCGGGCTGCTGCTGCTCTTCGGCCGCATGGCGGACCTGCTGGGCCGCAGGCGCGTCTTCCTGACCGGCGTTGCGCTGTTCGGCGCGGCCAGCCTGGTCTGCGGGCTGGCGCAGGAGCCGTGGCAGCTGGTGGCGGGACGGTTCGTGCAGGGCGCGGGCGCGGCCATGGCCAGCCCGGCCGCGCTGGCGCTGATCGCGCTCCTCTACCCGGGGCCCCGGGAGCGGGCAAGGGCGTTCGGCATCTGGGGCGGGATAGCGGGTCTGGGCGGCACGGCGGGCCTGGTGATCTCCGGTGCGCTGACCGGCCTGGCGTCCTGGCGCTGGATCTTCCTGATCAACCTGCCGGTGGCCGTGGCGGCCATCGTGCTGCTGCCGCGCCTGGTCCCCGAGAGCCGGGCCGCGCGCACGGTACGTCTCGACGTCCCCGGTGCGGTCCTGGGCACCGGTGCCGTCGTGTCCCTGGTCTACGGACTGCTCCAAACCGGCGAGTCGAGCTGGACCGACACCTCCGCGGCCGGACCCCTGGTCCTCGCGGTACTCCTGGCCGTCGCCTTCGTAGCCGTCGAATCCAGGACCGCCGAGCCGCTGGTGCCGTTGGCGTTCCTGTCCTTCCGCCTCCGTGCCGTAGCGAACGGGACGACCCTGCTGTTCTCCGCCGCCATGTACGCGATGGCATTCCTGCTGATGGTGCACCTGCAGACCGTGCTGGGCTACGACCCGCTCACCGCCGGCGTCGCCTACCTGCCGTACGGCGCGGGCATCCTGGCGGGAATGTGGCTCTCCGCCCGAGCGGTGCAGAGGCTCGGCACCCGACCGGCCCTCGTCGCGTCGTTCCTGATCACCGCGGCCGGGATGCTGCTGCTGTCCGGCGTGGCACCGAGCGACGGCTACGCCTCCGGCGTACTGCCGGGCATGCTCGTCACGAGCCTCGGATGCGGACTGAGCCTGCCCGCCCTGACGGTGGCGGCGCTCACGGGCACCACCGAGGAGAACGCGGGACTCGGCTCGGCCGTGCTCAGCTCCGTACAGCAGGTCGGAGGGGCGATAGGGGTGGCGGTCCTCGTCGCCCTGGCGACCCGCCGCCGCGACGCGCTGGCCGCAGACCACGACCCGCCGCACGCGGCCACGGAAGGCTTCGCCCTCGCGCTCACCGCAGCCGCCGGACTCCTCACGCTCGGCGCGGTCCTCATAGCGACGCTGCTGGGCCGTACCGCCACCGCCACGCGGACCCGGTGACGTTCACGCGCGGTCGGCGTCGAACGCCTGGGCGACGGCGAGGCTGTCCTCGTAGACGTGGTGGCGGGTGACGAGCCCGCCCTCGACGGTGAGATGAAGGGCGAACCGCGCGCGGTACGGACGCCCGGTGGACCGGGCGGTCTGACGGATCTCCCCGAGCACGGCGGCGTCGTCGCCGTCGACGAGAATGCGCTCGACGGTGGTCGCCACCTGCTCCGGCACGTGGTACTCGGCAAGCAGGCGGTAGTGGTCGGCGGCATCGGCCCGGGTGGAACGGTGCCGGATCCAGGGTGTGGCGGGGCGGCCGTGCTCGGCTTCGGGCCAGTCGAGCTTCCAGTCGGCCCCGTCGGCGTACAGCTCGGCGATGCGCTCGGGATCGCCGTCGCCGATCCTGCGCAGCAGCTCCTGAACGACGGCCCGGGTGGTGGTGGACACGGATACCTCTTTGCGTTCGGTCCGCGTCTCGATGCCGCGGGGAGATCGCAAGCTTGCCCGCGGCGACGGGGGCGGGGCGATTACCTGGGACGTAAAGGGGGCGGTGCCGGGCGGGCGAAGTACGGGCGAAACCCGGCGCGGGTGGGCGTTTTGGGCAGATTTGAAGGGGGCAGGCCGCCGAGACTTCACACCACCAACGCACATCCCGGGAAATCGAGACTCGGACAGTGAGGATGCACGCGAGCGAGCAAAAGTCAGCCCTCAGGCCCGCTTTGCCCCGATTCACGGGAGGGGTTACCGCAAGTTACGACCGGATTCGTCCGCTACGGGCGCGGGCGGCCGGACCGCGGGCAGCGAGGGGGCGCCCGCGACGGGGGAGGACCGGTGCCGGGGAGACCCGGGCGGCGTGGGCGGCGGCGACGGAGGGGGACTCCGGTGCGGACGGGAAGACCCGGCCGACGGGGCACCGCGGCGCCGGGGACGGGGGCCGGACTCCGGTGGCCAACCCCGGGGCCGCCGGGGCCTGCCCGCGACCGGGGTGGACCGGGCTCCGGCGGCGGGCCCAGTCCGTCGGGGCACGTCGGCAATCGGAGTGGGCCCGGCGCCGGTGATGCGGCCCCCGGGCGCCGGGGCATCTCGGCGATCGGGCGGGCCAACTCCCGGCAGTTCGCCCCCCGTCCGCGGGGACGCCTCGGCGATCGGGCAGATCCGGCTCCGGTGGTCCGGCCCCCGTCCGCGGGGGTCTGCATCCGTAGGCACAGCGTTCGGGTGCCCGCTCCCCCTGGGCCACCCTTAGCTGCCGGTCTGTCGCGGGCCGGAGTCCGGGGTCAAGGGTGGGGCGAAGCCCCATCGCGCAGCGACGTTCCCGGAGCGAAGCGGAGGGGACGCCCTTGACGCCGGGCGGAGGCCCGACAATCGACAAGCGGGGTGGCCCGGGGGGAGCCCCAACGACACCGCTACTCCCTTCGCCGACACCCGGACGACGGTCCACGCACGGGTCGGACGAGCCACGTCGCCGCCAAGTCCGTACCCTGGTGCCGGGTCAGGGGCGGGTGCGCTGCCACGGCCATCGGCGCCGTTGGGCACGCGCGGCTGCGGCCCGTATCTCCGCCAGGTTGCTGCGGCTGGCGAGGGTGTGGGGGTGATCCCGGCCCAGAACGCGCTCGCGGTCGGTGAGGGTCTGCTCGTGGAGGTCGGCGGCCTCCCGGTGACGGCCAAGCGCGGCCAAGGCGATGGCGAGATTGTTGCGGCTGTTGAGGGTGTGGGGGTGATCCGGGCCCAAGACGCGCTCGCGGTCGATAAGGGTCTGCTCGTGGAGGTCGGCGGCCTCCGGGTGACGGCCAAGCGCGTCCAGGGCCTTGGCAAGGTTGTTGCGGCTGTTGAGGGTAGCGGGGTGGTCTGGGCCCAGAACGCGCTCGCGGTCGGCGAGGATCTGTTGGTGGAGGTGCTCGGCCTCCTGATGGCGGCCAAGCGCGGCCAAGGCGGTGGCGAGATTGTTGCGGCTGTTGAGGGTGTGGGGGTGATCCGGGCCCAGGACGCGCTCGCGGTCGGTGAGGGCCTGCTGGTGGAGGTGCTCCGCCTCCTGATGGCGGCCAAGCGCGTGCAGGGCGTTGGCGAGATTGTTGCGGCTGGCGAAGGTGTGGAGGTGGTCCAGGCCCAGGTGCTGGCTCTCGGCATCCAGGACGCACCGGCGCAGAAGGTGTTCCTCAGCTGCGGCACCCGCGTCATGAAGGGTGACGGCGAGGCTGTCAAGCAGTTCGCGAATGGCGGTGAAGTCGGCGCCTGATGTGCGGCCGAGGAGAGGCGGAAGGTGCGCGGCGAGGAGGCGGGCTGTGGGCCAGCCGGCGCGGCCCACGCCGGTGGTGTCGTGGACGGTTCGGGTGAGGTGGGCGTCAAGCGCGGCGTAGCAGCTGGTGCGATCGGTGCCGGGAGGCGTGTTGAGCGCGATGACGTCGTGGACCACGGGGTGCAGCACGACCTGCCCGACCGTGAGGGTTCCCCCGCCACCGCCACCGCCACCGGACGGCAGCACGGCCGGGGTGTTGATCAGGCCGTACTGGTGGAGCCCCGCGAGGGCGGCGTCGAGTTCTGCTGCGGTGACGGTGTGCCCGGTGGCGTCCGTGAGCAGGGCGGGGGTGAGAAGAGCGCGCGGAACGGGCGAGGGCGCCAGGAGCGCGAGGAGGTACAGGGTGGGGCGGGCCAGGGTGTAGCCCTCGCTGTGGAGTTGCGTGAGGGAGAGGTCGAAGGTGTGCCGCACCACAGTGCGCGCGACTTCCGGATCGGCCGCCTGCGGATGTTCGGCGCCGACCAGGTCACCGAACTCTTCGTCAAGGGCGTGCCGGTAGGCGGTGAAGGTGCGGTAGCGGCTGGTCGGGTTGGCGAGGTAGCGGCCCGCGGTCTCCAGGGCGAGGGGCAGCCCGCCGAGGCGTTCCCCGAGTGCGGCGGCCTCCGCCGCGGTGCCGGCGTCGGGTGCGGCATCACGTAGCACCTGGCCGGAAGCGTCGTAAGCCAAGGGGTCGAGGGGGACCAGGCGGGCTCTCGGCCCCCAGGTGTCGGGCGCGCCGTCGCGGGTGGTGACCAGCAGGAGACCGGCGCCGTCAGGGCGTACCCACCCCCGGTACGCACCGGGCGGCTCACTGCCGGGGCCGAGGCTGCGAGGGGTGTCGACGTTGTCGATCACGATCACCCACCCCCGTACCGCCGCCAAGTGCTCCCACACCACGTCGACAAGCGCGGCCTGGCCGCTCTGGGCGTCATGAAGACGGGTTTCGGCGAGCCCCAGTTCTTTGACGACACGTGTTAGGTCATGGGCGAGACGGGCGGCATCGTCCTGCCACCGCACCCAGAACACCGCCCGTCCCTGTGCCTCGGCCTGCCGGGCGGCCTGCGCGGCAAGGGTGGTCTTGCCCAGCCCTCCCGTCCCGCAGACCACGGCGAGTCCGCCGTCCCGACCGGTCGCCATCTGCCGGATGTCGGCGAGTTGGCTGTCGCGGCCACGTACAGGGGCCGGAACGGCGGGAGCGCGGTAGGAGGCGTGGGCGGCGGCTTCCGTCACCCAACGCCCGCCCGCTCCACCACCACCCACTGACGTGGGAAGGGCGGGAGTAGGGGACCGGAGCGCGAGCAGCGAGACGGCGAGACCGACCAGGCCGGCGGCCCCGCCGACCACACTGGAGAGCTGATCCGCCGTCTCCAGCCCGACCCGTACGACTGCCCACGCAATCCCACCCGCCGCGAGGCCGCAGACCGGCGCCCACAGCAGCCGGGCGAGCATCCACCGCCACCGACCCCGCCCCACATGCCTACGCACGCCCGCAGCCCTCTCCGCCCTTCGCCCATCCCGTACGCCGAGGATGCCCGCAGCCGTAGATCAGCGGGTAGGGCTGGGGACTTCGGTATGCAGCCGTGACAGCACGTGGCGTGATCGTTTGTCAGAGCGGGCGCGTACCCTTGGGTGGGTGTGAGGGGAGATGGGGGGTTGGTTCCGTGACCGGGACCTTGAACGTGGCCCAGACGGCCTTCCCCGGGCCGTTGCGGGGTGAGGTGCCCCAGTCGTCGGCCAGGGCCTCGACCAGAAGTAACCCCCGGCCCCGGTCGTCCGTATCCGCGGGGGCGCACACATGGGGCTCCCCCTCCCCGGCGTCGTGCACCTCCACCTGAACGACGTGCGGCTGCGCCACCACCCGCACGAGGAACCGGCGGCCCACGGGCGTATGCCGTAGCGCGTTGGTCGCCAGCTCCGAGACGCACACCCCGATGTCGTCCGCCCGATCGCCCGCGTCCGCCACACCGGCGACGAACTCGCGTGCCCTGCCGACCGAACGGGCACTCCGTGCGAACATCCGCGACTGCGTGGTCATGGTCCTTACCTCGTTCCGGGTGGAGCTGAGTCGTGGTCCCCGTCCGTCCCCCCACGCCTGCCGATTCGTCAGTTCGTCCGATGCCCTGACCGGGGATCTACTACGTTGCGTAAGTACAGAGTTGCCCTCCGTTCCTGTGAGCAACAGGTCTTTCTGTCCCCCGCCCTCGCTGGAGAGACTGGAGTCGCACCATGGCCGCACGCCCCCGCGAACTGACCCCCGACCGCAGCGCCCGACACCTCTTCGGCGCGAAGATGCGCTCCCACCGCATGCGCGCGGGCATGAGCCTCGAAGCGCTGAACGACGTCGTGAACATCAGCCGCAGCCACCTGGCCCGCATCGAGACGGCGCAAGCGATGCCGCCGCCGGATCTGCCGCCGCGGCTGGACGCCGCGTTCGGCACGGACGGGATCTTCCAGGAGCTGTACCGGATCGCTGCGCGGGAGATTCATCCCGACCAGTTCAAGCGCCGTATGGAACTTGAGGCGCGTGCACAGGTAATCGGGGAGTACGGCGGTCAGATCGTGCCCGGGATTCTGCAGACGGAGGGCTATGCGCGTGCCCAGTTCAAGCAGGCCAACCCCTGGGCGCCGGAGGACAGGATCGAGGAACTGGTCACCGCTCGACTGAGTCGGCAGTCGGTGCTTGCCTCCGAGACGCTGCTGGATTACTCGGCGGTGCTGGACGAGGCGGCACTCCGCCGGGGCTTCGGTGAGCCAGAAGTGATGCGAGCCCAGCTCACGCACCTCGCGAAGCTGACGCTGACCCAGAAGACGATGGTTCAGGTCATCCCGTTCGCCCTTGGGGGACATCCGTTGGCCGGAGGGACTCTCACCATGATGACCTCCGAAAGCGGGACGCGAGTCGCCTACGAAGAGAGCATCACCACAGGCACGTTGAACGAAGATCTGGAAAGCGTCATCGAACGGCAGCGGGTATACGATCTGGTTAGGGCGAGTGCCCTGTCGCCGGCTGATTCGGCGGCCTTTATCCGGTCCGTCATGGAGGTACTTCCGACATGAGCACCACGCCTGACCTCTCCCGCGCGGAGTGGGTCAAGTCGAGCTACAGCGGAAATGGCGGGGGCAGTTGTGTCGAATGGGCTCCCGCCTACGTCACCTCAGGTGTTGTTCCGGTCCGTGACAGCAAAGACCCCCACGGCCCCGCCCTCACCTTCGAACCCACCGCCTGGACCTCCTTCATCACCGCCGTCCAGCGCAACGAGTTCGGCGCCATCTGACCGCAGCCCCCTCTCCCTTCCACCGGCCCCCGCCACCACCTCGGCGGGGGCCGTCGTCCTGCGGGAGACTGGTGGCAAGCGTGCGCGGCAGCCAGGGGGCGGCTTTGGACGGGACGGCGGAGGGGCGCGGGCAGTCGTGGGCTGCGCGGCGGGCCGAGCGGTTGTTGCGGCGTGCCGGGAGCCCGTCCGAGACCCGGGGACGTGCCTGGCGGGCGTGGTACCGGTTGGCGAAGAAGGCGCTGGACGGGGAGCCGGAGGCGTTGGCGGTGCTGGTCCGCGTCGCGCGCGACTCGGCGCACCCGCGTACGAACGAGGCCGGGGGCGTCATCGCCGACCGGTGGGTCGCCACCCTCGACCCCGCGCTGCGGCAGACCGTCATCGACACCCGCGCGCTGTCCACGCACCCCGTCGGGCGGCTGCGTACGGCCGCGTTGCACGGGCCCGAGCAACTGCGTGCCGCCGGGCGGGGCTGGGCCTCGTACGCGCTCATGCTCCTCAACGACCCCGACGAGGACGTTCGGAACGCCGCCGTCGAGCTGTGCCGCACCGCGGACACCTGGGCGACGAACAGGCTGTGGCCCCAGGTGCTTTCCGACGGCCACCCCGACGTCGCGCCGGTCGTGACGGACGAGCGGCTGTTCGACATCCTGCTGAGCCGTCCCTCCCCGCCGCCCGCGGGCCAACTGGACGTGCTCTGGGAGGCGTTCCTCCATCGCGTACCGCCGGGTGGGCAGTGGCGCGGGCCCCGCAGCCGCCTGCTGCCCGCCCTGACCCGCTGGGGGCGCGAGGCCCCTTCCCCGGACAGGCGGGCGCTGAGCCGCGTGGTGGTGGAGCCGGACACCGCGCGGTTGCCGGCCCACCCGCCGACGCGGCAGGCGCTCATCGAGGCCGCCGGTTACGCGGACGAACACCCCCTCTCGGCGGTCGCACGGGAACGGATCCTCGCC
Source organism: Streptomyces phytophilus (assembly GCF_013870535.1). Taxonomy (GTDB): domain Bacteria; phylum Actinomycetota; class Actinomycetes; order Streptomycetales; family Streptomycetaceae; genus Streptomyces; species Streptomyces phytophilus. The sequence continues at coordinate 10,027 of NZ_JACBXC010000098.1, forward strand.
CTGCGCGAACGCTCGCCCGTGCCCGGCAGCGCCGAGGAGGCCGAAGACCCCGGTCTTGGCGCCCTCTCCGACCTGGCCGACTTCGTCGGCGAACTGTGCGCGTACGCCCTCGAACACCGCGGGGGACTCCTCCGCTGGTGCGTCACCCACCGCTTCGCCCCCTCCCACGGCGACCCCGCCCGCCGCACCGCCTTTCTTCTCCACACCGACCAGCCGCCCGACACGCAGGCCCGCACGGCGCGCTGGACCGCCGGGCCGGGGCTGGCGGAGGTGGTGCTCGGGGCGGCCGGCGGCGAGGAGCGGGCGCGGCGGGTCGAAGGGCTGACGGACGCGGCGTTGACGCACCTCGCCGGGTGGCTCGACGACGAGGACCGGCTCGCGGACCTGTGGCAGCTCGTACGCGACCTCCCCCTCGC
>NZ_JACBXC010000980.1 GCF_013870535.1 Streptomyces phytophilus
GGGGCGTACGGCGCGGGAGTCGTGGGTGATGCCGGTGACGGTGACGCCCCCGGCCTCGCCGGTGACACCGGTGCCCAGCCGGTCGGCCAGATCCGTGAGCGGTACGGGGTCGACCTCGGCGGGGCGGGGCGCCCCCGGATGGTTCGCCGGGGCGCCCGACGCTTCCTGGTGGGACTGATCGGGGTGGGGCACGGCGGGCAGCGTACCGGGCCCGCCTGCCGCACCGCCAAGCCAGGGGGGCCGCGGTTCGCGGTTCCCCGGATCGTCCGTGATTGTGCTCACTGCGCAGGTCCGATCTTTCAGTTCTTATCCGCCGTCGGCCACGCCGCCGGCGTCCGTGCCCTCGCCGCCGTCCCCGCCCGTGCCGTCGGTGCCGGCGCCGAAAGTGACCGGCATCGGCGGCGCCTTGACACCGGTGGGCGGCACCTGGAGGGTCTTGAGCGCGAACTCCATGACCTTCTTGTACACGGGGCCGCAGATCTGGCCGCCGAAGTAGCTGCCCTCGGTGGGGTTCTGGATCGCGCAGTACACGGTCACGCGCGGCGCGTCGGCGGGAGCGAAGCCCGCGAACGAGGCGGTGTAGCCGCTGTAGCGGCCGGTCTGCGGGTCCACCCTGTTGGAGGTGCCGGTCTTGCCGGCCGCGCGGTAGCCCGGGATGCGGGCCTTCACGCCGGTGCCCTCCTCGTCGTCGACGACGGACTCCAGCATCCGGGACAGGGTCCTGGCCGTCTTCTCGCTGACGACGCGGTCCTGCTCGGGCGCGGGCGCCGGGTCGAAGCGGCCGTCGGGGCCGCGGCTGCCGCGGACGAGGGTGGGCTCGATGCGTACGCCGCCGTTGGCGACGGTCGAGTACACGGAGGCGGCCTGCATGGCGTTCACGGACAGGCCCTGGCCGAACGGGATCGTGTACTGCTGCGCCGCGTCCCACTCCGCCGGGGGCTTGAGCAGACCGGGGGTCTCGCCCGCGACGCCGAGGCCGCTGCGCCGGCCGAGGCCGAAGTCGCCGAGGTAGGAGTGGAGGACCTTGTTGGCCTGCTTCTGGTTCTTCCCCAGCTGCTCGACGGCGAGGATCGTGCCGATGTTGCTGGACTTGGCGAGCACGCCGTTGAGCGTCAGGTACCAGGTCGGGTGCTCGACGTCGTCGTGGAAGGCGTGGCCGCCGCGGGGCAGCACGTTCGGCACGGTCACGCGGGTCTCGGGGGTGGCGGCCTCCTCCTCCAGCACGGCGGCCATGGAGATGACCTTGTTGACGCTGCCGGGCTCGTACGCGTCCTCCAGGGCCGGGTTGCCGAGGGTGCCGGGGGTGGCGGCCGACAGGTCGTTGGGGTCGAAGCCGGGGGCGTTGGCCATGGCCAGGACCTCGCCGGTGCGGGTGTCCTGCACGATGACGTAGCCGCGGTCCGCCTCGGAGGCGTCGACCTGCTTCTCCAGGGCGGTCTGCGCCGCCCACTGGATGTCGCGGTCGATGGTCAGCTCGACGTCGGAGCCGGGCTCGGCGGGGTTCTCCTCGGCGTCCGCGGTGGGGATGCGGCGGCCGGCGGACTGGGCGTAGACGAGCTTGCCGTCCTTGCCGGCGAGCAGCTTGTCGTGCTGCCGCTCGACGCCCCCGCCGCCGTCGCCCTCGGCATTGACGAAGCCCAGTATCCCGGCGGCCAGATCGCCGTTCGGATAGACGCGCTTGTTCCGCTCCTCCGCGAACACCCCGCCGAGCACGTTCCGCTTGCCGCCCGCGGCCTCGCGCTCCGCGGACTCGGACTTGAGCTTCCTGATCTCGTCCCAGACCTGCGGCGTCCGCATCGACGCGAGCTTGACGTAGCGCGAGTCGGGCGTGGCGAGCTTGGCCTGGAGGTCCTTCGCGTCCGCCTTCAGCACGGGGGCCAGCGCCTCGGCGGCCCGCCGGGGCGCGTCCTTGACGTCGGCCTGCTCGGGCGTGAAGAGGTACGGGTCGGCGGTGATGTCGTACGCGTCGACCGTGGTGGCCAGCTCGACGCCGTTGCGGTCGGTGATGACGCCGCGCTCGGCGCTGAGCGTCATCGGCACGTACCGGTTGACCTGGGCCTTTTCCGCGTACTCGGCGGCGTCCACGGCCTGGACCTGGAGCAGCCGGGCGGTGAAGGCGAGCAGGAGGAGGGTCAGGCCGACGCTGACGAGGCGCAGCCGGGGGCGGGCCGCGGCGAGCCGGATCCGCGGGCCGCCGCCCGCGGCGGGCCGGCGGGGGCGGGGGCCGGGTGAGGACGCCCGGGTACGGGGCCGGGGCCGGTCGGCACCGCCGCCCCCGCCGCTCGCGGGGCGCGGC
>NZ_JACBXC010000981.1 GCF_013870535.1 Streptomyces phytophilus
GGATCGCCGTCGACCTCGGCGCCGCGATCCGCGTCCACCGCGCCGTACTCGACTGGGACGACACGGCGTTCGGCCGGCGGTACGCCGTGGAGGTCTCCGCCGACGGCACCGACTGGCGGCCGTTCTACACCGAGACCGCCGGCGCCGCCGGCGCCGTCACCGCGCACACGTACCCCCAGGACGTCACCGGCCGCTACGTCCGCGTCCGCGGCATCGAGCGCGCCGCCGGCGCCTACCGGCTCGACAGCTTCCAGATCTTCGGCGGCGAGCCCGCCCCCGCCGCCGCCCAGCGCGCCAACCTCGCGCTCAACCACCCCGTCTACGCCGACCGCTACCAGCACGCCGGCAACGCCCCGTCCTTCGCCACCGACGGCGGCTGGCCCGCGGACCTGCGCGGCGACAGCACCCGCTGGGCCAGCGACTGGCACCAGAACCGCTGGCTCGCCGTCGACCTCGGCGCCCCCTCCACCATCCAGAGCCTGGACCTGTACTGGGAGGCCGCCTACGCCGTCGACTACGAGGTCCAGGTCTCGGACGACAACCGGAACTGGCGCACCGTCCACCGCCCCTCCGCCCAGGAGGTCGGGCAGCGCCGTGCGGACGTCAAGCCCCCGGGCGAGGCCGCCGGCATCCACGACACGATCACCCTCGGCTCCCCCGCCACCGGCCGCTACGTCCGCATCCTGGGCAAGGAGCGCCGCTCCTTCTACAACCCGGCGCCGCAGACCGCGCAGTTCGGCTATTCGCTCTACGAGGTGCAGGTCTGGGGCACCGGCGGCAGCGCCCAGGCCGCCTACCCGGCGCTGCCGGGCGAGCAGGGCGGCACGTACCGGACGACGTTCTTCGACGACTTCACCGGTGCGGGACTGGACCGGTCGAAGTGGCGGGTGGTGCGCACCGGCCAGGAGATGGGCTCGGTCAACGGCGAGGCGCAGGCGTACGTCGACAGCCCGGACAACATCCGCACCGAGAACGGCGTCCTGGAACTGGAGGCCGAGTACTGCAAGGGCTGCACGCAGGCCGGCGGCGGCACGTACGACTTCACCTCCGGGCGGATCGACACCTACACCAAGCACGACTTCACCTACGGCAAGGTGAGCGCCCGGATCCGGGTGCCGGACGGCGAGGGCTTCTGGCCCGCGTTCTGGCTGCTCGGCAGCGACGTCGACAACACCGACGTCTCCTGGCCCAACTCCGGCGAAACCGACATCCTGGAGAACATCGGCTATCCGGACTGGACCAGCTCCGCCCTGCACGGCCCCGGCTACTCCGGTGCCGGCAACATCGGCGCCGGCCAGACCTTCCCCGCCGGCGGCCGGGCCGACCAGTGGCACACGTACGCGGTGGAGTGGACGCCGACCACGATGCGGTTCCACGTCGACGACCGGCTGGTGCAGGAGACGACCCGCAACAAGCTGGAGTCCACCCGCGGCCAGTGGGTCTTCGACCACAACCAGTACGTCATCCTCAACCTGGCCCTCGGCGGCGCCTACCCCGCGGGCTGGAACAAGGTGACCCAGCCCTACTGGGGGCTGCCGCAGACCAGCGTCGACAAGATCGCGCGCGGCGGCGTCCAGGCCGAGATCGACTGGGTCAGGGTCGAACAGAAGCCCTGACCTGCCCGCGGGGGACGGCGGCGGCCCCGGGTGCCCGACGGCGCCCGGGGCCGCCACCACCCGTCCCTGCCACGGGACTTGCGCGAGCGCGCCGGCGACGCCACGCTACCCGCCTGCGCCCCCGGGGGACCGGCCGCCGGTCCGGGGTCGCGGATGCAGCATCATGGGGTGAAGTGCGTAGCCGAGACGACAGGGCACGATGGGCGAGATGATGCAACCCGGCGATTTCATGATGGCCACCAGGAGCCGCGGCTACTCGCCGCAGCAGGTCGACCGCGTCGTCGGCGACCTGCTCGCCGAGCGGGAGGCCGCCGTACGCCATGCCAGAGACCTGGAAGCGCGGGTGGAGGCCAGCGGGCGGCAGCTGGCGCAGCTCCTCGAACAGGCCGCCGCGCTGGGCCCGCAGACGTACGAGTCGCTCGGCGAGACCGCCCGCAAGCTCTTTCTGGACGCCGAGGCCGAGGCGGACCGGGTGCTCGCCCGGGCCGCGGAGGAGTGCCGGGAGCTGAAGGAGTCCGCCCGCGCCGCCACGACGGAGCGCGGCAAGGAGTCGGAGCGGCACGCCGAGCGCATACGAGCCGACGCCGAGCAGCGGGCCCGGCAGCGGATCAAGCAGGCGCACGAGACGGCGGGGCAGATCCTCGCGGAGGCGCAGCGGCAGGCGGACAGCACCCGCGA
>NZ_JACBXC010000982.1 GCF_013870535.1 Streptomyces phytophilus
GTCGGGGTGATCCACGAGACGTTCGTCCCGCGGGTGGCCGCGATGGGGGTGGACGAGAAGCGGATACGTGTCGTCCCCAACTGGTCCCACGTGACGGAACCCACACGGCCGCGCGCGGAGATGCGCGCCCGGCTGGGGTGGCGCGAGGGGCAGCCGGTGCTGCTGCACTCCGGCAACATGGGCCTGAAGCAGGGCCTGGAGGTGCTCGTCGAGGCGGCCCGCACCGACCCCTCCCTGCGGGTCGTGCTGATGGGCGACGGCAACCAGCGCGCGCACCTGGCCGCCCTGGGCGCCGGGCTGCCGAACCTGGACTTCCTGCCGCCCGCGGACGCCGGCGAGTTCACCGACGTGCTGGCCGCGGCGGACGTGCTGGCGGTCACCCAGCGCTCGTCGGTGCTGGACATGAGCGTCCCGTCGAAGCTCACCTCGTACTTCGCGGCCGGCCGGCCCGTGGTCGCCTCGGTGGCCGACGGCGGCGGTACGGCGGAGGAGATGCGGCGCGCGGGCGCGGGGGTGGTGGTGCCGCCGGAGGATCCCGCGGCGCTGCTGGAAGCGGTGCGTACGCTGGCCGGGGACCGCGACCTCGGTGCCGAGCTGGGCGCCAGGGGGCCGGTGTACGTGCGGGAGCACCTGAGCAGCGAGGCGGGTCTGGACCGGATCACGGCGCTGCTGGACGAGGCCCTGGACGGTTCCGGGGGGCCGGTTGTCCACAGTGGGCCGGTTATCCACAGGCGGAAGGCGGCCGGGGAGCCGGCCGGGGGGTCCGTCACGCATACTGACAAGACCGGTTGAGGGGGGCCGAGACCATGTCACAGCACGCTCCGGGCGACAGCCACGCCATGCAGCCGCAGGACGAGCCCGACCTGCTGCGCGACCAGTTCCGGCAACTGCTGCGCTACCGCGGGATGATCGTCCTGGGCATCGTCCTCGGCCTGCTCGGCGGCGGGTGGATCGCCCTCGCCTCCGGCGACGAGTACATCGCGTCCAGCGAGGTCACGCTCCGCCAGGTCAGCCTCGACCCCTTCTCCTCCGGCAGCGACGCCACGGCCATCAAGGAGAACATCGGCACGGAGCGGCAGACCGCCGCGAGCAACGCGGTGGCCAGGATCGTCGCCGACGAGATCGGCCACCCCGAGGACGGCGAGAAGCTCCAGCACGGCCTCCAGGTCACCAACCCGCCGAACACGCTGGTGCTCCGCTTCGACTACAGCGCCGAGGACGCCGAGACGGCCGCCGAGCGCTCCAACGCCTTTGCCGCCGCCTACCTCGCGTACCGCGAGGACAAGAGCAACCGGACGATCGACAACATGGTCGAGGCGTACGACGAACAGGTCAAACCCCTGATCGCGGAGCGGGACGCGCTCGACGACGAGATCGAGTCCCTCGGCGAGGGCAGCGCGCTGGAGTCGGCGCTGTCGGCCCGCTCCTCGCTCAGCCAGAGCATCGGCCAGATCACCGCCGACCGCGCCAAGCTCCAGGCCCTCGACACCACCCCGGGGCACGTCGTGCGGGACGCCACGCCGCCCGCCGAGCCCGCGGGGCCGGGGATCCTCATGCTGCTGGGCCTCGGCGCCGCGTTCGGCGTGGGCCTCGGGCTGCTCGTCGCCTGGGTGCGGCTGGTCTTCGACCCCACGGCCCGCTCGGAGAGCGACGTCGTACGGGCGCTGCACGCCCCGGTGCTCGGCACCCTGCCGCGCACCCGCAGGCCCGGCGGGCTGCTGGCCACCGGCAGGGTCGCCGAGGAGTACCGCTCGATGGCCTTCCGGCTGGCGTACGACCAGCGCTTCGCCGACCGGCGGCGGCTGCTGGTGGTCGCACCGCGCGGCAGCATAGACATCCCCGCCGCGGTCTCGGTCAACCTGGCCGCGTCGTTCGTGGAGATGGGGCACGAGGTGCTGCTCGTCGAGGCGGACCTGCGCACGCCGAGCCTGTCGGCGCGGCTCAGCGCCGCCGACGGGGTGCGGCCCGGCTGGGCCCGTACGCCGGCACGCGGTGACGGCGGCTGGCCGACGGGCCTGCAGATACCGATCGACGCGGGCGAGTCCGGGGCGTTCGACCTCATCCCCGGCACCCGGGTGCGCAACGCCGCGCGGGCCCTGACGTCCGCGCCGGCCACGCAGTTGATCTCGGAGGCGGACGCCCCCGGTTCGGTCGTGGTGGTGCTGGCGCCGGCCGTGCTGTCGTACGCGGACGCGCTGGCGCTCGCCGACCGGGTCGACGGCGTGCTCGTCGTCTGCGACCCGCGGCAGGTGCACCGCGAGGACCTGGCGCGTATCCGCGAGCTGATATCGGGC
>NZ_JACBXC010000983.1 GCF_013870535.1 Streptomyces phytophilus
GCCCTCCGCGTCCCCCGCGTCCTCCCGCCGCCTCAGAAGCCCAGCCGGCGCAGCTTCTTCGGGTCCCGCTGCCAGTCCTTGGCGACCTTCACGTGGATGTCCAGGTACACCGGTGTGCCGAGCAGCGCCTCGATGTGCCCGCGGGCCTTGGTGCCGATCTCCTTGAGCCGCTTGCCCTTCGGCCCGATGACGATGCCCTTCTGGCTGTCGCGCTCGATGAACAGGTTGGCGTGGATGTCCAGCAGCGGCCGGTCCTCGGGGCGGTCCTCGCGCGGCTCCATCTCGTCGACCACCACCGCGATCGAGTGCGGCAGCTCGTCCCGTACGCCCTCCAGAGCCGCCTCCCGGATCAGCTCGGCGACCATCACCTGCTCCGGCTCGTCGGTCAGCTCCCCGTCCGGGTACAGCTCCGGGCCCTCCGGCAGCAGCGGCACCAGCAGGTCGGCGAGCAGGCCGACCTGCTTGCCCTCGACGGCGGAGACCGGCACCACCTCCGCCCACTCGAAGCCCAGGTCCTTCGCCGCCCGGTCCACGGCCACGAGCTGCGCGGCGATCGTGTCGGAGTCGGCCAGGTCCGTCTTGGTGACGACGGCGACCTTCGGGGTACGCCGCAGGGCGGCCAGCTCCCCGGCGATGTACCGGTCGCCCGGGCCGAGCTTCTCGTTCGCCGGCACGCAGAAGCCGATCACGTCGACCTCGGCCCAGGTGGCGCGCACCGCGTCGTTGAGCCGCTGGCCCAGCAGCGTGCGCGGCTTGTGGTAGCCGGGGGTGTCGACGAGCACGAGCTGCGCGTCGGGGCGGTGGACGATGCCGCGCACGGTGTGCCGGGTCGTCTGCGGCCGGCTGGAGGTGATGGCCACCTTCTGGCCGACCAGTGCGTTGGTGAGGGTCGACTTGCCGGCGTTGGGCCGGCCGACGAAGCAGGCGAAGCCGGAGCGGTGCCCGGTGTCAGGGGTGGTCATGGGGAGCATTCTCCCCGACCGCCGCCCGCCCCCGACCGCCGCGCCCGGCCTCCGCCGCACCCGGTGCGGTGCGCGGCACGCGCGAGCGCTACGCGCCCAGCAGTCGCGCGCCGCCTTCGGGGGCCAGTCCGGCGAGGATCTCGTCGATCCGCGCCAGGGTGTCCTGGTGCAGCTCCACGCGGGCCGCCGCCACGTTCTCCTCGATGTGCGCCGGCGTCCGGCTGCCCGGGATGGGCACCACGTGGTCGTCCTGGTGCAGCAGCCACGCCAGCGCGAGCTGCCCGGGCGTGAGCCCCACGTCGGCGGCGACCGCGCGCAGCGGCGCGAAGCGGTCGTGGTTGGTCTTGAGGTTCGCGGCGCCGAAGGCGCCGATGTTGCGGCGGAAGTCGCTCTCCGCGACGTCCGTCACGGAGCCGGTGAGGAAGCCCGTACCCAGCGGGCCCCAGGCGACGAGGCCGACGCCCAGCTCGCGCGCCGCGGCGTGCAGGTCCGGGTCGACCGGCGTCCACATCGACCACTGCGTCTGCACCGCCGCGACCGGGTGCACGGCGTGCGCGCGGCGCAGCTGCTTCCCGGTGACGTTGGACAGGCCCAGGTGGCGGACCTTGCCCTCGGCGACCAGCTCGGCCATCGCGCCGGCGGTGTCCTCGATCGGCACGGCGGGGTCGGGGTAGTGCACGTAGTAGAGGTCGATGCGGTCGGTGTCCAGGTTGCGCAGGGAACTCTCGGCGTAGCCGCGTACGAAACGCGGCTCGGCGTTGACCGCGAGGTGGCCGAAGGCGTAGCTGACGGGATGCGTGCGCGCCTCGGCGCCCTCGGGGAGGCTCAGTCCGAACTTCGTGGCCAGCACCACCTCGTCGCGCCGCCCCCGCAGGGCGCGGCCCACCAGGCGCTCGTTGTGCCCGCCGGGGCCGTACGCGTCGGAGGTGTCGACGTGGGTGGCGCCCGCGTCGAGCGCGGCGCGCACCGCGGCGACGCCGCGGTCGTCGTCGGTCTCGCCGTAGACGCCGGGCGAGAGCACCATCGCGCCGTAGCCGATGGCGGGGGTTTCGAGGGAGCCGAGGGTGCGGACGGGGACGGTGTTCGAAGCTGTCGTCATGCCCGCAGCCTCCGCGGAATTGCGTGGCGGCGTCCAAGACCTACGGCTATAACCGGTGGCTATGGACGTCCACGTACGTGATCTGCGCTATTTCACGGCGGTCGCGGAGGAGCTGAGCTTCACCCGCGCCGCCGAGCGGCTGTACGTCTCCCAGCCGGCGCTGTCCAAGCAGATCCGGGCGCTGGAGCGGCAGCTCGGCTTCCCCCTCTTCGAGCGGCGGCCGCGGGAGA
>NZ_JACBXC010000984.1 GCF_013870535.1 Streptomyces phytophilus
TCCGTCCGTGCGAGCCGCGCTGCGTGGGCCCCGTCTCCCGTGGCGCGGTGTTCGCGTCGTCCGTTCATGGGGGACAGCTTGGCGGGAGTCCGCGGGGCTCGGGGATCATGGTCGGATTCTGTGGATAACCGGCCGGTTGTGGACAACCTGGTGCCGCGGACCGCCCTGACACCCGCCCGGGGACCGGGCCGTGTGGCGCAAGCGGGTGATGCGGTCCCGTACACTTCTCGTGGCGACCCGGCTGTCCGGGTCGACTTCGCACGCCCCGCCACCTGCCTGAAGGTGGCCGCGTCACTCGGTCCGCCGGCTCCTCGCCGGAGGCACGACGCGCAGGGGCGTCAGGAGCGGTGGCCGGCCGGCCGCCGCGACAACCGAGACACACGAGGAGTACGGCCATGGCCGTCGTCACGATGCGGGAGCTGCTGGAGAGCGGCGTCCATTTCGGGCACCAGACCCGCCGTTGGAACCCGAAGATGAAGCGCTTCATCTTCACCGAGCGCAACGGCATCTACATCATCGACCTCCTGCAGTCGCTGTCGTACATCGACCGCGCCTACGAGTTCGTGAAGGAGACCGTCGCGCACGGCGGCACCATCATGTTCGTGGGCACGAAGAAGCAGGCCCAGGAAGCCATCGCCGAGCAGGCCACCCGCGTCGGCATGCCGTACGTGAACCAGCGCTGGCTGGGCGGCATGCTCACCAACTTCTCCACGGTCCACAAGCGGCTGCAGCGCCTCAAGGAGCTTGAGGCCATCGACTTCGAGGACGTGGCCGCCTCCGGCCTCACCAAGAAGGAGCTGCTCGTCCTCTCCCGCGAGAAGGCCAAGCTGGAGAAGACCCTCGGCGGCATCCGCGACATGCAGAAGGTGCCGAGCGCCGTCTGGATCGTGGACACGAAGAAGGAGCACATCGCCGTCGGCGAGGCGCGCAAGCTGCGCATCCCGGTCGTCGCGATCCTCGACACCAACTGCGACCCCGACGAGGTCGACTACAAGATCCCGGGCAACGACGACGCGATCCGCTCGGTCACGCTGCTGACCCGCGTCATCGCCGACGCCGTCGCCGAGGGTCTGATCGCCCGCTCCGGTGCCGCCACCGGTGACGAGAAGGCCGTCAAGTCCGACGCCGAGCCGCTCGCCGAGTGGGAGCGCGACCTTCTCGCCGGCGAGAAGGAGGCCAAGGAGGCCAAGGAAGCCACCGAGGCCGAGGCCGCCACGGAGGCCACGGAGACCGAGGCCGCCGCGGACGTGCCGGCCGAGCAGAAGGACGAGGCCGCTGCCGAGGCCGAGGTCCAGACCTCCGCCGAGACCGCCAAGGTCGCCGACGCCGAGCAGGCCGACGAGACCCCCGCGCCCACCGCCGAGGAGGCCGTGGCGTCCACCGAGGCCGCCGCCGAGGGCGAGCAGCCCGCCGCCGACGCCCCGCAGGTCTGATCCGCCGATCCCAGTCACCCGTCGAGAAGAGAAAACCACCCAATCATGGCGAACTTCACCGCCGCCGACGTCAAGAAGCTCCGGGAGCTCACCGGCGCCGGCATGATGGACTGCAAGAAGGCGCTGGAAGAGGCCGAGGGCGACGTCGACAAGGCCGTGGAGCTGCTCCGCGTCAAGGGCCAGAAGGGCGTCGCCAAGCGTGAGGGCCGCTCCGCCGAGAACGGCGCCGTCGTCTCCGTGATCGCCGACGACAACTCCTCCGGTGTCCTGCTGGAGCTGAAGTGCGAGACCGACTTCGTCGCCAAGGGCGACAAGTTCGTCGCCCTCGCCAACGCGCTCGCCGAGCACGTCGCGGCCACCAAGCCGGCCGACCTGGAGGCGCTGCTCGCCTCCGAGATCGACGGCAGGACCGTCCAGGTATTCGTGGACGAGGCCAACGCCACCCTCGGCGAGAAGATCGTCCTCGACCGCTTCGCGCGCTTCGAGGGCGCCTACGTCGGCACGTACATGCACCGCACCTCGCCGGACCTGCCGCCGCAGGTCGGCGTGCTCGTGGAGCTGGACAAGGCCGACCCGCAGACGGCCAAGGAGGTGGCGCAGCACATCGCCGCCTTCGGGCCGCGCTGGCTGTCCCGCGAGGACGTCCCGGCCGACACGGTGGAGAACGAGCGCCGCGTCGCCGAGGCCACCTCTCGCGAGGAGGGCAAGCCGGAGGCCGCCCTGCCGAAGATCGTCGAGGGTCGTGTGAACGGCTTCTTCAAGGAGAACGTGCTGGTGGACCAGCCGTTCGCCAAGGACCCCAAGAAGTCGGTGCAGAAGGTGCTCGACGCGGCGGGCGTGCAGGTGACCCGCTTCG
>NZ_JACBXC010000985.1 GCF_013870535.1 Streptomyces phytophilus
CGCGCCGTCCGCGGTCTGCTCCAGGAGCGCCGCGAGCAGCGCCCGGTCCAGCGGCTTGTGCGCCAGCTCACCGCCGACGGTGTCCAGGTAGGACTCCGCCACGGCGTCGTAGCTGCCGCGCACCGCCGCGCGCGCGTCGTGCCCCCTGTCGGTCATGGTGCTCAGGATCCCACGCGGCCGGGGGTGTTCAGGTGCGGGCCGGGACGGCCGCCTCCGAGGCGTCGTCGGGCAGCGGCATCGAGTCCATGAAGGAGCTGACGGAGAACACCGCGCGGCCCGCCCCGGGCGGCCCGTATCCGGGCGGGGACGACAGCCCGTGGGTGTCCAGCGCGTCCTGGTACGTCTCCAGCAGCCGGATGTGGTACTCCAGCGGCGCGCCCTCGGGGTTGGCCTTGCCCAGCGGCGTCGTCGGCTCCGGGCACCAGGTGGTGAACCGCGGCACGACCCCGTGCGACATGAAGAAGTCCAGCCCCTCGCGCGTGGACGCGATGGCCTCGTCGACCGTCGTGAAGCCGAACGGCTCGGCCATCTCCACGCCCGCGACGAAGTTGGGGATGACGTTCGAGGGCCCGAAGACCTCCGCGGAGTCGAGGATGCGGCGATGCCACTCGTCGCGCCCGACGTAGCGCTCCTTGCCGGGGCAGTACAGCTCGAACAGCCGGCGGTCCCACACCTCGAAGTTGGGGTGGTAGATCTGCGCGCCGTAGTCGCGGAAGCGCTGCACGTCGGCCTTCGGCAGCGCCTGGGCGACGACCTTGCCGATCCAGCGGCCCGGGAAGCGCTCCTCGATGGCCTTGGCGTACTGGCCGTAGAAGTCGGCCTCGTCCTTGCCGCCGATGTGGCGGGTGACGGCGCCGCCGGTGAGGGTGTACGCGGTGGAGGTCTTCGCGGTGTCGTACCGGTCGATGATCTCCAGCGCCTCCAGCACCTCCTCCACCGGCTTCACGCCCGTGTAGGGGCGGCCCGCGGCCTTGTGCTGGCGCCAGTTGTGGTTGATGTCGCAGTACTGGCACTCCTCCTTGGCGCCGAAGTACTGGCAGACGCGGAAGACCGTGAGGTAGATCAGGTAGCCCCACTGGATGGTGGGCGCGACCTCCATCACCGACTTCCCGTTGGCGAGCTTGTGCCGGTAGTAGTCCGGCATCGGCGGCAGGCCGACGTCCGCGATGCGGACGCCGTCGAGGTAGAGGCCGAGGGAGCCGTCGTCGCCGGGCTTCACGCGGTACGGGGACGCGGGGTTGACCCGGACGGAGACGACGGTGCGGCGCAGGTCGTACGGGCCGCCGGTGAGGACGACCTCCTCCGGCGGGCGGTTGAGGGCGGCGGCGCCCAGCTCGGGGAGCGTGCCGTGGTCGAAGGAGAAGATGAAGTACGACTTCGGCTTCACCTCGCCGCTGCCGTCCTCGCCCGCGCCGCTGAGCGCGGAGTCGTCGAAGGCCATCCCGCCGCGCAGCAGGTCTTCCTTGATCACCGCTTCTCTGGGCACGTTCGGGAAGCGGGCCATCAGACCCTCGACCAGGTCGGTCCGGCTGCGGCCGGCTGCGGTGGCTGCGGTGGTTGCGGTGGCCATGTGGTTGCTCCTTCCCGGCGCCCGTGGCGGAGCGACGCCGCACCCTCCATTGAACACGGGCGGCCTCCCGTCCCGGGCGCCGGGGGAGCGGACGCGCCGCGTCAGCGGGGACCGGCGGGCGCCCCGGGTGCGGCTCGTACGGCCACCGCGTCGACCTCGAAGAGCATCTCCGGCAGCGCCGGCGACGCCACCCCGACGAGCGTCTGCGCGACGAAGACCGGCTCGCCGGGGGCGGTGGCGACGTGGCTGTAGCCGCATCCGGTCGGGTCGTGGAGCTGCGGGGGGTTGAGGAGCGTGCGTGCCATGGCGGGTATTTCCTTTCGGGTGAATTCGGGACGGGTACGGGGGTCCGAGGCGCCGCCTGGCCGGCTCACGGCGTCCCGGGCGGCACGGCGGCGCGGGCGGCGGCGGGCGGTATTCGTGTCGTACGGGTGCACAGGACTACCGCCGCCAGGGTGAGTACCGCCCCCGCGGCCGGCGCCGCCCCCAGCGCGACCGCCTCGACGAGCACGCCCCCGAGCGCCGCCCCCGCCGCGATGGACAGGCAGAAGGCGGCGACGTACAGCGAGGTGGCCGCCTCCGCGGCGTGCGGCGCCGCGGCCAGGAAGTTGCCGGCCGGTCCGTATCGGAAAGTCCGTCAGCCGTTCGCGAGCCAGCGCCGCAGCCGCTCGGGCACGGCGGGCGCCTGCGCCTCCGCCTGCTCCCGGACGTCCTCC
>NZ_JACBXC010000986.1 GCF_013870535.1 Streptomyces phytophilus
CGGCTTGCCCGGCTCGTCGTCCAGCCGCAGCGTCAGCGAGATCCGCTTCCGCGGCACGTCCACGTCCAGCACCTTCACCTTCACGATGTCCCCGGGCTTGGCGACCTCGCGCGGATCCTTCACGAACGTCTTCGACATCGCCGACACGTGCACCAGCCCGTCCTGGTGCACGCCCACGTCGACGAACGCCCCGAACGCGGCCACGTTCGTCACGACGCCCTCCAGCACCATCCCCTGCTGCAGGTCGCCGATCTTCTCCACGCCCTCCTTGAACACCGCGGTCCGGAACGCCGGACGGGGGTCGCGCCCCGGCTTCTCCAGCTCCTTGAGGATGTCCGTCACCGTCGGCAGCCCGAAGCGCTCGTCCGTGAAGTCCTGCGGCTTCAGCGACCGCAGCGTCCGCGAGTCGCCGATCAGCGCCGCCACCTCCGCGCCGCCCGCCTTCACCATCCGCCGCACCACCGGGTACGCCTCGGGGTGCACGCCGGAGGCGTCCAGCGGGTCGTCGCCGCCGCGGATGCGCAGGAAGCCCGCGCACTGCTCGAACGCCTTCGGCCCCAGCCGCGGTACGTCCTTCAGCGCCGCGCGGCTGGTGAAGGGCCCGTTGGAGTCGCGGTGCGCCACGATGTTCTCGGCGAGCCCCGCGCCGATGCCGGAGACGCGCGCCAGCAGCGGCGCCGAGGCGGTGTTGAGGTCGACGCCCACGCCATTGACGCAGTCCTCCACGACCGCGTCCAGGGAGCGCGACAGCTTCGCCTCCGACAGGTCGTGCTGGTACTGGCCGACGCCGATCGACTTCGGGTCGATCTTCACCAGCTCGGCCAGCGGGTCCTGCAGCCGCCGCGCGATGGACACCGCGCCGCGCAGCGACACGTCCAGCTCGGGCAACTCCTGCGAGGCGAACGCGGACGCCGAGTACACCGAAGCCCCGGCCTCCGAGACCATCACCTTCGTCAGCTTCAGCTCGGGCTGCGCGGCGATCAGGTCGGCGGCCAGCTTGTCGGTCTCCCGCGAGGCCGTGCCGTTGCCGATGGCGACCAGCTCCACCTCGTGCACGCGCGCCAGTTCGGCGAGGACGGCCAGCGACTCGTCCCACTTGCGGTGCGGCGCGTGCGGATAGACCGTCGCGGTGGCGGCGACCTTGCCGGTGGCGTCGACGACGGCGACCTTCACGCCCGTACGCAGCCCGGGGTCCAGGCCCAGCGTGGCGCGCGTGCCCGCCGGAGCGGCCAGCAGCAGGTCCCGCAGGTTGGCGGCGAAGACGTCCACCGCCTGGTCCTCGGCGGCCGTACGCAGCCGCAGCCGCAGGTCGATGCCGAGGTGCACCAGGACGCGCGTGCGCCACGCCCAGCGCACCGTCTCGGCGAGCCAGGTGTCGGCGGGCCGGCCCCGGTTCTCCACCCCGAACCGCGCCGCGATGGCGCGCTCGTACGCCGACGGGCCCTCCTGCTCCGCCTCCGCGGGCGCGTCGGGCTCCAGCGCGAGGTCGAGGATCTCCTCCTTCTCGCCGCGGAAGAGGGCGAGGATCCGGTGCGAGGGCAGGTCGGTGAAGGGCTCGGCGAAGTCGAAGTAGTCCGAGAACTTCGCGCCCGCCTCCTCCTTGCCCTCGCGCACCTTGGCGGCCGCACGGCCGTGCGTCCACATCCGCTCGCGCAGCTCGCCGATCAGGTCGGCGTCCTCGCCGAACCGCTCGGTGAGGATCGCCCGCGCGCCCTCCAGGGCCGCGGCCGGATCGGCCACGCCCTTGTCCGCGTCCACGAACGCCGTGGCCGCCGCGAGCGGCGCCACCGACGGGTCGGTGATGAGCCCGTCCGCCAGCGGCTCCAGACCGGCCTCGCGGGCGATCTGCGCCTTGGTCCGCCGCTTCGGCTTGTACGGCAGGTAGACGTCCTCCAGCCGGGCCTTGGAGTCGGCGGCGCGGATCTGCGCCTCCAGCTCCTCGGTCAGCTTGCCCTGCCCGCGCACGGACTCCAGGATCGCCGCCCGCCGCTCCTCCAGCTCCCGCAGGTAGCGCAGCCGCTCCTCCGCGGTGCGCAACTGGGCGTCGTCGAGCATCTCCGTCGCCTCTTTGCGGTAGCGGGCGATGAACGGCACGGTGGCGCCGTCGTCGAGCAGCCGCACCGCCGCAGTGATCTGCCGCTCGCGTACGCCGAGCTCCTCGGCGATCCTGGCCTCAATCGATACCGACGCCGTCACGTCCGCCCCGCTTTCTGTCATCTGTGGCGGAGTGCATTGTGGCAGGTCCGACTGACAGCCGGGCGCCCGGCGGGAGGTGCCCCGGTCG
>NZ_JACBXC010000987.1 GCF_013870535.1 Streptomyces phytophilus
GCAGCGCGACCGTGGCCCCGGCACACGGTCGGAGACCTCGGCGAGCAGCTCGGCGAGCACCTCCTCGTTGGTGTGCTGCGGGCGCCAGCCCGCGTCGTGCAGCCTGCTGCCGCTGACGACCCACGGGTACATCGTGTACGCGAGGTCGCCGGCCGGCGACGGGGTGAGCCCGAGGCGGTGCAGCCGGGAGGCGGCGCCGAGCGCGACGGCCGACGGCAGCTCCATGCGCCGGATGCCGGTCAGCTCCTCGACCTCCTCCTGCTCCAGCCAGCCGTCGCAGCCGACGGCCAGTTCCCCTTCGGCCTTCTCCAGCGCCGCGAACTCCAGCGCGGCGGCCAGGTCGTCGATGTGGCAGAACTGCCAGCACGGCCGGGTGCCCTTGACGACCAGCAGCCGCGGCGACTCGAAGTACCGGGTCAGCGGGGTGTCGACGCCCCCGACGACGGCCGCCGGGCGCACCACCGTGACGTTCAGCCCGGGGTGCGCGCGGGGCGCGCGGCGGCCCAGGCGCTCCATCTCCAGCAGGTCGCCGACGCCGGTGGCCTCCTCGGTGGCGCGCAGCTCGGCGTCCTCGGCGAGCGGGACGGGGTTGTCGGGCAGCGCCCCGTAGACCATGGCGGAGGTGCACAGCACGACGCGGCGCACGCCGGCCGCGGCGGCGGCGGTGAGCACCGTCTGCGTACCACGTACGTTGTACGCCGTACGGGCCGTGGCGTCGGTCTCCAGGTCCAGGTCGAGGGCGAGGTGCACGACGACGTCCGTGCCGCGCAGCTTCTCGGCGATCGCGGGGTCCCGCACGTCCAGCACGTGCCAGTGGGCCTCGGGCAGCTCCCCGCGGCGCTCGTCGATGGCGACGACCTGCTTGACCTCGTCCGAGGCCGCCAGCCGCTCCGTGACCAGGGCGCCGATGCCGGCCGCCGCCCCGGTGACGGCGACGACGGGGCGCCACGCGCCCGGGGCGGGCTCGTCGGCCGCGGCCCCATCGGCGGCCTTTCGCGCTGCGCGAACGTTCGGTTCCGGGGAACTCACCGGGCGGCTCCAGCTGTTGTGTGCAGTAGTTCCATCCATCCTGCCCCAGCCGCACCCGCAGTGGTGGCGGCGGGCGCCAGGACATCGTGCAGGCATACGAAGCGGCATAGGGTGGAGGTAGTGGAGGGCGTACGCCGCCGGCCCGGTGCAGGCGGCCCGACGAGCCGAGGAAACCGTGAGTGACACCCCATTCGGATTCGGCCCCCCGAAGGAGCCGGACGACGACGGCGAGGGCGACGACAAGGGTGCCCGCAAGGGGGACGGCGACCCGAGCGGCCGGGACCCGTTCGGCTTCGGGGGCGCCGGCGGCGACCCGCAGAACCCGTTCGCGGCCCTCTTCGGCTCCCTGGGCGGCCAGGGCGGCGCCATGGGCCCGCAGGACCTGGGCGCGGCCTTCCAGCAGCTCGGCCAGATGCTGAGCTACGAGGGCGGGCCGGTCAACTGGGACATGGCCAAGGACATCGCCAGGCAGACGGTCGCCCAGGGCGCCGCCGGGGGAGATTCGAGGGACGCCAGCGTCGGGGACTCCGAGCGCAAGGCGGTCGAGGAGTCCGTACGGCTGGCCGACCTGTGGCTGGACGGCGCGACGTCGCTGCCGTCCGGCTCGGGCGCCGCGCTGGCCTGGTCCCGCGCGGAGTGGGTCGAGGCGACCCTTCCGGTGTGGAAGGAGCTGGTCGACCCGGTCGCCGAGCGCGTGGGCGCCGCGATGGGCGGTGTGCTGCCGGAGGAGATGCAGGCCATGGCCGGCCCGCTCATCGGCATGATGCGCTCGATGGGCGGAGCCATGTTCGGTACCCAGATCGGGCAGGCGGTGGGGGTGCTGGCCGGCGAGGTCGTCGGCTCCACCGACATCGGGCTGCCGCTGGGTCCCGCGGGCAAGGCGGCGCTGCTGCCGGTGAACATCAAGAGGTTCAGCGAGGGCCTGGGCGTGCCGCTGGACGAGGTCCGGCTGTACCTGGCGCTGCGCGAGGCGGCGCACCAGCGGCTCTTCGCCCACGTACCGTGGCTGCGCTCGCACCTGTTCGGCGCGGTCGAGGGCTACGCGCGCGGCATCAAGGTGGACACGTCCAAGCTTGAGGACCTGGTCGGCCAGGTCGACATCGAGCGTCCCGAGCAGTTGCAGGAGGCGCTGCAGCAGGGCATGTTCCAGCCGGAGGACACCCCGGAGCAGAAGGCGGCGCTGGCCCGGCTGGAGACGGCGCTCGCGCTGGTCGAGGGCTGGGTCGACGCGGTCGTGCACGCCGCCGCGGAGCC
>NZ_JACBXC010000988.1 GCF_013870535.1 Streptomyces phytophilus
CCGCGGGAGCGCACGCCGGAAGAGGCGCGCGCACGCATGGCCGCGTACCGCAGCGGCTGGTTACGCGGCGGCGGCCTCCCCGCGGGCCGCCCGTACGGCGGTGAACCCGGCGGCGAGCCCCGGGAGCCGGACGAGACCGCGCACACGTCGAGGGAAGGAGACCGCTCATGATCGAGCCGGACACCGTGCACACGAAGAGATCCGGAGGACTCGACTGGCTGCTGGACGACCTCGTCAGGCGCGTCGCCGACGTGCACCACGCCGTGGTGCTCTCCGGCGACGGCCTCGCGGTCGGCCACTCCAGGACCCTCTCCCGCGAGGACGCCGAGCACCTGGCGGCGGTCGCGTCCGGCTTCCACAGTCTCGCCAAGGGCGCCGGGCGGCACTTCCGCGCCGGGGGCGTACGGCAGACCGTGGTCGAGATGGACGACGGCTTCCTCTTCGTGGCCGCGGCCGGGGACGGCTCCTGTCTTGCCGTCCTCAGCACCGCCACCGCGGACATGGGCCTGGTCGCGTACGAGATGGCCCGCCTGGTCACGCGGGTGGGCGAACACCTATACACCGCTCCGCGAACGGCCGCAGCGAAGCCGCGGAATCCGGGCTGAGCACGGCGGTGACACGTTATGACTGAAGATATGAGTGGCACCCCTCCGCACCACGGCAGTCACTGGTACGACGCCGAGGCCGGCCCGCTGGTCCGCCCGTACGCGATGACCGGCGGCCGGACCCGGCCGGTGACGACCACGGTGCGGTTCGACCTCATCGCGCTCATCGACCTGGAGGAAGAGGCGCTCGATGCGGCGGGGAAGGAGGCCGAGGCGTTCGGACCCGAGCACCGGGCGCTCGTCGACCTCTGCCGGATCGAGACCCAGTCCGTCGCCGAGCTGGCGGCGGAGACCGACCTGCCGGTAGGAGTGGTACGGGTGCTCCTCGGCGACCTGGTCGAACTCGGCTGCGTACGGGTCAGCAGGCCCGTACCGCCGGCGCAGCTTCCCGACGAGAAGATCCTGAGAGAAGTGATCGATGGACTCCGCGCCCTCTGACCGCAGGGTCGACGACGCGCTGGCGCTGAAGATCCTCATCGCCGGCGGCTTCGGGGTGGGCAAGACCACTCTGGTCGGCTCCGTCAGCGAGATCCGTCCGCTGCGCACCGAGGAGCAGTTGAGCGAGGTCGGCACCGCCGTCGACGACACCGGCGGCGTGGACGAGAAGACCACGACCACCGTGGCGATGGACTTCGGCAGGATCACGATCCGCGCCGGGCTCGCGGTCTACCTCTTCGGCACGCCCGGTCAGGACCGCTTCTGGTTCCTCTGGGACGAGTTGGCCACCGGCGCGCTGGGCGCGGTGGTGCTCGCCGACACGCGCAGGCTGCAGGACTGCTTCCCGGCGGTGGACTACTTCGAGCACCGCAGCATCCCGTTCATCGTTGCGGTGAACTGCTTTCCCGAGTCGCGTAGTTACGGCGCCCACGAGGTCGCCCGTGCGCTCGACCTCGACCAGGGCACTCCCGTCGTGCTGTGCGACGCCCGCGACCGCGACTCGGGGAAGGAGGTGCTGATCAGGCTGGTCGAGTACGCGGGGCGGGTGCACACCTCCCGGCTGCTCGACCCGGTCGGCTCCGAGCCGGTGGGGTGAGCGCGGCACGGCCGCGGGGCCGGCGCGCCGGCGGGTGTCACTCGGCGACGCGGGCCTCGGAGACCACCTTCTCGATGGCGACGCGGACGAGGAGTTCGCCCGGGACGGCGTTGCGCGCGCCGTAGGTCTCGGCGAGCTCCTCGTCGACGTAGCGGGCGGCGATGACCGTGGCCCAGTGGCGCATCGCGTCGAGGTCCTCGCTGAGCCGGGCGCGGCCCGACAGCACGGCGAACGAGTACGGCATGCGCTCGTCGTCGACGCAGAGGGTGGCGCGGCCGTCGCGCGCGAGGTTGCGGCCCTTGACGGTGTTCGCGCCGGTGTTGAAGACGAAGTCGTCGCCGTCGAGCACGAACCAGATGGGAGCCAGGTGGGGGCTGCCGTCGGCGCGGACGGTGGCCAGCTTGCCGGTGCGGGTGCCTGCGGAGACGAAGGTGCGCCACTCTTCGCCGGTCATCTTTTCGCCCATGGGGGCACGTTATCCACAGGGGGAGGCGGGGCGGGGAGCGACGCGCTAAGGTCGTCACTGAGAGTAATCGAGATGGGGCTCTTCGAGCGACGACGGGGGAGATGGCCATGGTGGTACGGACCGATGCGGGCACGGGTGCGCAGTCAGGCGCGGGGGCAGGTGCGCGGGCAGGTGT
>NZ_JACBXC010000989.1 GCF_013870535.1 Streptomyces phytophilus
AAGCCGTGCACGACGGAGACCACCTCCGGCGGCAGCCCCGCCTCCTCCGCCGCGCGGTGCAGCAGCGCCGCGGACAGCTCGGAGGTGCCGGGGTGGTCCGGGTGGGCCTTGACCACGACGGGGCAGCCGGCGGCGAGCGCGCTGGCGGTGTCGCCGCCGGGGACGGAGAAGGCGAGCGGGAAGTTCGAGGCCGCGTAGACGGCGACGACGCCGAGCGGCACCTTCCAGCGGCGCAGGTCGGGCCGTGGCGGCGTGAGGGCGGCGTCGGCGTGGTCGATGCGCGCGTCGAGGAACCCGCCGGCCTCGGCGATGTCGGCGAAGGCGCGCAACTGGTAGGTGGTGCGGACCAGTTCGCCGCTGAGCCGGCCGGGGCCGAGGGCGGTCTCGGCGTCGGCGCACTCGACGACCTTGTCGACGTGCTGGTCGAAGAGGTCGGCAGCGGCCCGCAGGAACCGGGCGCGCTGCGCGCGTTCGGCGAGCGCCGGGGCGGCGGCGTGCGCGGCGCGTACGGTCGTGTCGACCTCCTCGGCGGTCGCCTCGGTGGCGACCTGCTCCCGGCGGTTACCGGTGCGGGGATCGACGCTCCAGACTGGTGCGGACAACTGAGATGTCTCCGTTCCTCTTGCACACAGGGCAGACGGTGACCGACGATACCGTTGGTTCGGTATTCTGAACGCCGTCCCTATACATGAATTTCTTGCACTTTTATCGCTGCGGAAGCAGAGGGGTCAAGCGCCATGGGGGTCGCCGACGCCGGTGGGGGTGGACAGGTCAAGTCTGCCGTCCGCACCGTGGAACTTCTTGAGTATTTCGCGGCCAGGCCCGGAATGCACAGCCTCGGTGACGTCCAGCACGCCGTCGGCTACCCCAAGTCCAGCCTCTATATGCTCCTTCGCACGCTGACGGAGCTGGGCTGGGTCGAGACCGACGCGACCGGCACGCGGTACGGGATCGGGGTGCGGGCGCTGCTCGTCGGCACGTCGTACATCGACGGCGACGAGGTCGTCGCCGCCGCCCGGCCCACCCTCGACCGGCTCGCGGACGACACCACGGAGACCATCCACCTGGCGCGGCTCGACGGCGTGAACATCGTCTATCTCGCCACCCGCCAGTCGCAGCACTACCTGCGGCCGTTCACCCGCGTCGGCCGCCGGCTCCCGGCGCACGCGACCGCGCTGGGCAAGGCGCTGCTCGCCACGTACCCCGACGAGGAGATCCGCAAGCTGCTGCCGGAGTCGCTGGCGCCGCTGACCGAGCACACGGTCACGGACCGGGAGCAGCTGATCGGGGAGCTGCACGGGGTGCGCGAGCGCGGATACGCCCTGGACCGGGAGGAGTCGACGCTCGGGCTGCGCTGCCTGGGGGTCGCGGTCCCGTACCGGACGCCGGCGCGGGACGCCATCAGCTGCTCGGTGCCGGTGGCGCGGCTGACGCCGGCGCACGAGCAGGGCATCCGGGACGCGCTGCTCGACGCGCGGGACCGCCTGACGCTGGCGACGCGGCACCTCTGAGCGGGACGGTGCCGGCGGCCGTGCGCGCCGCTTCCGCGCCCGGCGCGTACGACCCCGCGGCGGGCGCGTCTCCGCCACGCGGCGGAGGCGGATCGCCGGCTGGGGCGACGTACGCAACGGGCGCGGACGGGACCGTGAAGGCATGGACCTCACCACTACGCGCCCGGCCCGCGTGCTCCGCCTCGTCGCCGCCGCGGCCTGCCTGCCGTACCTGACGCTGAAGATCGCCTGGATCGCCGGCGGCACCGTCGGCATCCCGGCCGGCAGCGAACTGCTCGACAAGCGCGGCACCATGGCCGCCGCCAACTCCCTCACGGTCCTCATGGACGCGGCCGTCATCGTCCTGGCGTTCGCGCTGACCCGGCCCTGGGGCCGCCGGATGCCGGCGTGGCTCGTCGCACTGCCGCTGTGGGCCGCGACCGGGCTGCTCGCACCGATCGTGGTGGGCTTCCCGCTCCAGGCGGTGATCAGCGTGTTCGGCGGGGGCGGCGGCGCCGCGGACGACGACGCGCCGTTCCTCGACGAGTGGGTGTTCACCGTCGTGTACGTCGGCTTCGGCATCCAGGCGCTGGCGCTCGGCGGGCTGTTCGTGCTGTACGTACGCGACCGCTGGGGCCACCTGCTGCGCGGCCGGCTCGGCGACCTGCCGCCGTCCCCCACCGCACCGGCGCAGCGCGTGCTCGCCGTGCTGGCCGCGGCCGTCGCCCTGGCGCTCGCGGCTGTGCACCTGAGCTGGGCGCTGGGGTCGACGGCCGGGCTGTCCGACGA
>NZ_JACBXC010000099.1 GCF_013870535.1 Streptomyces phytophilus
CCGCGGGCCAGTCGTACGCCTCGGCCTGCACGTCCTGCGGCAGCGCGAGGGTGACGGCGCCGGTCTCGGCGGGGTCGGTGAGCACCCGCATGGCGGCGAGCGCGGCGGGGACGAGCTGCTCGGGGCGTTCGACGCGGTCGAAGTAGGCGGAGACGGGGCGCAGCGCGTCGTTGACGGTGATGTCGCCGTTGCGCGGGTCTTCGAGCTGCTGGAGCACGGGGTCGGCGGCGCGGGTGGCGAAGACGTCGCCGGGCAGGAGGAGGACCGGCAGGCGGTTGGTGGTGGCGAGGGCGGCGCCGGTGACCATGTTGGTGGCGCCGGGGCCGATGGAGGAGGTGCAGGCGTAGGTCTGGAGCCGGTTGGCCGTCTTGGCGTAGGCGGTGGCGGCGTGGACCATGGCCTGCTCGTTGCGGGCCAGGTGGTACGGGAGGTCCGCCTCGCCGGTACGGGCCGCCTGGAGCAGCGCCTGGCCGACGCCGGCGACGTTGCCGTGGCCGAAGATGCCCCAGATGCCGGGGACGAGGCGCTGTTCGACCCCGTCGCGTTCGCTGTACTGGTTGGCCAGGAAGCGCACCAGCGCCTGGGCGGTGGTGAGCCTGACGGTCCCCTCCGCGTGCTCTGCGGTCATCGCGTCCCTCCTCCGAACGGCAGCCTCGGGTCGGTGTCCTGGTCGTCCCAGGTGCTGCGGATCCAGCCGTGTGCCGGGTCGTCGCAGATCAGCCAGGCCCGTTCGGCGCCGGGGCCTGCCATGACGTTCAGGTAGTACAGGTCGTAGCCGGGCACGGCCATCGAGGGGCCGTGCCAGCCGTGCGGGATGAGCACGGTGTCGCCGCTGCGCACCTCGGCGAGTACCTCCAGGGGCCGTTCCGCGGTGCCGTAGACGCGCTGGTAGGCCATGCCGGGGCGGCCGTCGGGGCCGTCGGCGACCTCGAAGTAGTAGATCTCCTCCAGCTCGCTCTCCTCGCCGGGGCGGGTCTCGTCGTGCTTGTGCGGCGGGTAGGAGGACCAGTTGCCGCCGGGGGTGAGGACCTCGCAGACCAGGAGCCTGTCGGCGTCAAAGGTCTGCGGGAGGCAGTAGTTGTGCACCTCACGGCTGCAGGTGCCGGCGCCGCGCAGCTCGACGGGTACGCCGGCGGCGGGGCCGTAGCGCACGGGCAGGCGCTTCTCGCAGCGCGCGGAGGGCAGCGCGAAGCGGCCCCCGCCGGGGCTGGTGATGCGGACCTCGGCGTCGCGCGGTACGTAGGCGAAGTCGGTCGGCCTGCTGAAGACGCCGTCGCGGCCGGTGAGTTCGAGGCGCTCCCCGTCGGCCTCGACGGTGCAGCCGCCGGCGAGGGGCAGGACGAGGTGCTCGGCGTCGCCGGTGGCCAGGGTGTGGCTCCCGCCGGGGGCGAGTTCGAGGATGCGCAGGCCGGAGTAGCCCCAGCCGGCGGACCGCGGGCCGATGTCCGTGCGGTACGGGCCGGCGGCGGCGCCTCCGGCGGGTACGTAGAGGTTGTCGTCGGTGCCGTTCACAGCAGGCCCACCGCCCGGTCCACCGCTCCGCCGACGTCGCCGTCCGCGGGGTAGAGCAGCGATCGGCCGACGACGAGGCCCTGCACGCCGGGCAGCCGCAGTGCGCCGCGCCAGGCGTCGAAGACGGCGCGCTGGCTGTCCGCGCCGCCGGCGTCGCCGCCGAGGAGCAGCACGGGGAGGGTGGTGGCGGCGACGACGCGCTCCATGTCGGGGACGACGGGGAGCTTCAGCCACGTGTAGGCGCTGCGCCGGCCGAGCCCGGAGGCGATGGAGACGGATGTGACGACGGCGTCGGGGCTGAGGTCGTTGCGTACGCGGCCGTCCTGCCAGTGGGACAGGAAGGGCTCGACCATGGCGATGAGCCGCCGGTCGGCGAGGGCGTCGACGGCGCGGGCGCCGGCTTCGAGGGTGGCGGCGGTGGCCGGGTCGCCGAGGGCGATGCGGGTGAGCATCTTGCCGCCGTCGAAGCCCATGGCGGCGATGGTCTCGGCGTCGTAGCCGGTGAAGCGGTCGTCTATTTCGAACGCGGAGCCGGCGAGGCCGCCGCGGTTCATGGAGCCGAAGACGGACTTGCCGTCGAGGACGCCGAGGAGGAGGAGGTCTTCGAGGATGTCGGCGGTGGCGAGGACGCCGGTGACGCCGGGGCGTTCGAGGGCCAGGCAGAGGCGTTCGAGGAGGAGGCCGCGGTCGGCCATGGCGTGGGCGTCGGCGCCGACGGCGTTGGCGCCGCGGGCGGGGTGGTCGGCAGCGATGATCATGGCCCGGCCCGTGGTGTCGCCGCTGCCGCCGAGGGGTGAGGCGGCGGGGCGGCGGGCGGCCGCCGCGGCGGCGACGGCCTCGGGGTTGTGGACGCGGGTAGCGGTGAGGTCGCCGATCTTGTCAACGGTCATGCCTGGGTCTCCGGGGAGTGGGCGCGTACGCGGGTGGTCGCAGCGGTTGCGGTGCGGACTTCGATCGTCGCACTGCGGGGCTGTGTACGGTGCGTGCGCGTGCTGTCACTGGGGCCGCCTACCCTTGGGCGGGTGCGCGGGGGGTGTGGGGGGTGGGGGGTACGGGTCACGCCTCGGCCCCCTGTGCTCGCTGTGCCCCCTGCGTCCCCTGTGGCTGCGTTCCCGGTGCCTGCGGTCCCTGTGCCTGCGTTCCCGGCGCCTGCGTCCCCCGCGGCGCCGCCGCGTGCAGGCGGGCCTCGACCTGTGCCGCCGTGGGCATGGCGTCGGAGCAGGCGAGTTCCCCGGCGACGTGTGCCCCCGCGGCGTTGGCGAAGGCGATCGTGCGGTCGAGCTCCCAGCCCTCCAGCATGCCGTGGATCAGTGCCCCGCCGAAGGCGTCGCCCGCGCCGAGGCCGTTGACGACCTCGACGGGTACGGGCGGCACCTCGGCCTCGGCGCCGTCGCGGTGGACGGCCAGTACTCCGCGCGGACCCTGCTTGACGACGGCCAGTTCGACCCCCGTGGCCAGCAGGGCCCGCGCGGCGGCGCGCGGCTCTCGCTCCCCCGTGGCGACCGCGCACTCCTCCAGGTTGCCGACGGCGACGGTGGCGTGGGCCAGCGCCTCCCGGTACAGCCCGCGGGCGAGCCCGTCGGCGGACTCCCCCGCGCCCTCGGGCCAGAACATGGGCCGCCAGTCGAGGTCGAAGACGGTGTGCGCCGCCCGGCCGCGCGCTTCGAGTGCCGCGAGTGTCGCGGTCCGCGAGGGTTCCTCGCTGAGCCCGGTGCCCGTCATCCAGAACACCCGCGCGGCGCGGACCGCGTCCAGGTCGACCTCGTCGGCGGCCAGGTCCAGGTCGGGCGCCTTGGGATAGCGGTAGAAGTAGAGCGGGAAGTCGTCGGGCGGGAAGATCTCGCAGAACGTCACGGGGGTGGGCAGCCCCGGTGAGGTGCCGACGAAGTCGGTGCCGACCCCGTATCCGCGCAGCGCGTCGCGGACGAAGGTGCCGAAGGGGTCGGCGCCCGTCTTCGTGATCACCGCCGCGCCGTGCCCGTAGCGGGCGGCGGCGACGGCGACGTTGGTGGCGCTTCCGCCGAGGTACTTGCCGAACGTGCTGACTTCCGCGAGGCCGACGCCGGTCTGCAGGGGATAGATGTCCACCCCGACCCGCCCCATGGTGACCACGTCGTACGGCTTCGGCATCGGCTCTGCCACTCCCAACTCCCTTGCTCCTCTTATTCCTTCACTGCTCCGGTGAGCATTCCCTCGATGAACCGCCGCTGCAGCGCTATGTAGACGATCACGACGGGCAGTGCGATGAGCACGGCCGCGGCGGCGAGCAGCGAGGTGTCGGAGGTCTGCTGCCCCTGGAAGAAGGCGAGCCCGAGCGGTACGGTGCGCAGTCCTTCTTCGCTGATCATGACCAGCGCCATCAGGAACTCGTTCCACGTCCACATGAAGGTGATCACGATCATGGTGGTGATCGCCGGCCGCCCCATGGGGACGAGGATCCGCCACAGCGTGGTGAAGCTGTTCGCGCCGTCGACCCGTGCGGCCTCCATGACGGACTGCGCGCTGTTGCGGAAGTAGGTCCGCATCCAGAACACGCCGAACGCCAGGGACTGCGCGGTCTGCGGCAGGATCAGCGCCCAGTAGGTGTCGGTGATCTCGTAGTGCCGCAGGTCGAAGTAGAGCGGTACGACCAGCGCCTCCTGCGGCAGCGTCAGGCCGATGACGAACACGTAGAAGAGGACGTTCGAGCCGGGGAAGCGCATGACGCCGAAGGCGTACGCGGCCAGGATCGACAGCACCGTCGCGACGGTGACCACGACCACCGCCACCAGGATCGAGTTCCCGAGGTAGGTGCCGAAGTTGCCCTGGCTCCAGGCGTCGGAGAAGTTGCTCCAGTTCAGGCCGCCTTCGGGCAGCGAGAACCCGGTGTTGAGGGAGCCCTTCTCGCCGAACGCGGTGGACAGGATGCCGATGACGGGCGTCAGGGAGATGACGGCGAAGATCGAAAGGATGCCGTACGTAAAGGTGCGTTCGATCCTGGAGCTCATGAGCGGCGTCCTTCGACGAGCCGGGAGACCGTGACGGTCAGGGTGAAGATCAGCACGGTGAGCGCGACGCCCACGGCCGCGGCGGAACCGACCTGGTTCAGCTCGAAGGCGCGGTGGTAGACCTCGTACGCCGGTACGGAGGTGGCCTCGCCGGGGCCGCCGCTCGTCATGACGTAGATGAGGTCGAAGTTGCGCAGCCCGGCGACGATCGTCAGGGTCAGCGCCACCGCGATCTCGGCGCGCAGCGCCGGGAGGGTGACGGCGAAGAACTCGCGGAACGCGCCCGCGCCGTCCAGCCGCGCGGCCTCGTACAGCTCCTTCGGGATGCGCTGGGCACCCGCGAGGAACAGCACGAGACACAGACCGGTCATCACCCAGGTGCCGACGATGCCGACGGCGGGCAGTGCCCAGTCGTAGTCGCCGAGCCAGGGGCGGGCCAGGGAGTCCAGGCCCACGGCGCGCAGCACGTCGTTGAGCAGCCCGTCGGGGGCGAGTATGGACTGCCAGGCGACGCCGACGACGACCATCGCGAGGACCTGCGGGAGGAACAGCACGGTGCGGAAGAACGTCATGCCGCGTACGCGGATCCGGGACATGGCGGCCGCGAGCAGCAGGCCGATGCAGACCGGGAGCGCCGAGTAGAAGATCAGCAGCACCAGCGCGTGCCCGAAGGGGGCGCGCAGGGACGGGTCGGTGAAGATGTCGGAGTAGTTGGAGAACCCGGCGGAGGTGGCCCGGGTCAGGCCGTCCCAGTGCAGGAACGACAGCCATACGGACTGCCCGAAGGGGACGAGCAGGAACAGCGCGTAAATGACGAGCGCGGGCAGGACGTAGAGGTACCCGACCGCGCGGGGTTCGCCCGGCGCGCGGCGGCCGTAGCCGGCGGTGAGGGACTTCATCACGACCCCGCAGGCTCGGTGCCGGCGCCGTCGCCGCGCTGCTTCTCCATGAACGGCCCGTAGTCGTCCTGCAGTTTCTTCGCGAAGCCGTCGGGCGAGATCTTGCCGGCGATGAGGTCCTGGAGGCCGGCGGAGGTGGTGTCGTAGAACGTGGGCGTGGCGTAGTCCAGGTACGGGACGAGGCCGTCGTCCTCGTTCAGCCGCTTCCAGGCCGCGATCATCTGGCCGTCGGGGCTGTCGGGGTCGACCTCGTCGGCCGCCTTGCCGGGTACGGCGGGCAGGACGCCGTTCTCGGTCATCACGTCGGCGGCGTGCTCGTCGGTGATGAAGTCGAGGTACGCGGCGGCGACTTCCGGGTGCGCGGACTTGGACGTGACGGACCACGACAGGCCCTGGCCGCCGGTGGTGGTCGGGTTGCCGCCCTCGGCGGCCGGCGGCGGCGCCATGACGCCGAGGTTGTCGCCCATGGGCTTCTTCAGGTCGGCCTGCAGCCAGGTGCCGGCGATCAGGTACCCGCCGTCGCCGTCGGCGAACTGCTTGTAGGAGTCGTCGTAGCCGCGGCCGTTGGCGTCCTTGGGCAGGTAGCCCTTGTCGATCCAGTCGGCCATCTCGGCGGCGGCGTCCTTGGTGTACGCGTTGTCGAAGCCGTCGCCGCGGCCGAGGACGGTGTCGCGCGCCTCGGCGGCGCCGTGCTGGTCCTGGAGCACGCCGAAGTTGTGGATGGCGGGCCACTGGTCGAGGTTGCCGAACTGGATGGGCAGTTCGCCCTCTTCCTTGAGGGTGGCGAGGCTGTCCGTGAACTCCTTCCAGGTCTTCGGCGGCTCGATGCCCGCGTCGGCCAGCTTCTCCTTGTTGTAGTAGACGCCGATGAACTCGCCGGTCTGGGAGATGCCGTAGAGGCGGCCGGTGCCGAACTGCTTGCCGTCGGCGGAGACCCGGTTGAGGTTGAGCAGGGTGTTGGGGTAGCGCGTGTTCCAGTCGTACAGGCCCGCGTAGTTGTCGAGCGGCATGAGCAGCCCGGCCTGCACGAAGGCGACCATGTCGGGGTAGCCCTGGTTGGCCTGGACGACGTCGGGCGGCCGGTTGCCGGACAGCGCCAGCTTCAGCGTCGTCTTGAGGTCGTCGAAGCTCCGGGAGACCCGCTTGATCTTGACGTTCGGGTACTTCTCCTGGAACTCCTTGTTGAGCTGCTCCAGCTCGGCGTTGGTGCCGCCCCGGACCTCCTGGTCCCAGACGGTCAGCGTCACGTTCCCCGCCTTGGCCGGGTCGGGCAGGCCGCCCGCACCGCCGGCGCCCCCGCCGTCGACGGCGCCGGAGCCGTCGGTGCCGGGCACGCAGCCGGCCGCTATGACGGCAAGTCCCGCGGCGAGCGCGGCGGGCACGAGTGCCTTGGTCCGCCTTCTACCGCCGCCCTTGTTGCGCAATCCCATCAGAACTCCTTCGTTCTACTCGTCCCGGAAGCCGATGGTCGGAATGGCGCGCCGGCGCGGACGCTGCCGCACCAGGGCCGGGACCAGGCCGTCCAGGAAGTCGTACCGCCGGGCCACCTCGGCGGCGTCCGCGTCGCCGGCCTTGGCGCGGGCGGCGGCCTCGATCCACCACGCGGCCACCTCCGTCCAGTCGGGCGCGGACAGCGAGCCGCCGAAGTGCTGTACGGACAGCGCGGCGGTGAGGTTGGCGAAGGCGAGCCGGTCGGCGAGCGGCCAGCCCGCCAGGGTTCCGGTCATGAAGCCGGCGACGAACACGTCGCCGGCGCCGGTGGGGTCGAGGGCGTCCACGAGCAGGCCGGGGACGTCGGCGGTCTCGCCGGTGACGCCGTCGACGGCGACGGCGCCGTCGGGGCCCTTGGTCACCACGGCGATCGGCACCAGCTCGGCGAGGGCGCGTACGGCCTGCTCGGGGGAGTCGGTGCGGGTGTACTGCATCGCCTCGGCGGCGTTGGGCAGGAAGGCGTGGCTGTAGCGCAGGCCGGTCAGCGCGCCCAGGTCCCAGCGGCCGGTCTCGTCCCAGCCGACGTCGGAGAAGACCTGCGAGCCCTGTTCGTGCGCGTGCCGCACCCACGCCTCGTCGCGGCCGGGCTCCAGCGACGCCACGACGGAGCGGGCGCGCGGGAGCGTGGCGCAGACGGGGGCGGGCGCGGGGTGCTCGTGCGTCACCATGGTGCGCTCGCCCTCGTACGCCATGGACACGGTGACCGGCGAGTGCCAGCCGGCGAGCCGCCGCGAGGGGCTGAGGTCGACGCCTTCGCTCTCGGAGAGGCTCTCCCAGATGTAGTCGCCGTAGAGGTCGGTGCCGAAGCTCGCGCAGAGCGTGGTGCGCAGCCCGAGGCGGGCGAGCGCGGTGGCCATGTTCGCGATGCCGCCGGGGCTGGAGCCCATGCCGCGGGCCCAGTTCTCGCTGCCGCGCACGGGCGCGCCTTCGAGACCGGTGAAGACGATGTCCATGAACACGGTGCCGGTGAGGAGAACGTCGTGCTCAGGATCGCCGGGAGCCCGTGTGCCCGCCAGCGGATCGATCGCTGTGCGGACCGCCGAGGGAGTGCTCAACGGCGTGTCCTTCCTGCTCGTGGTTCACATTGAGCGACACCTTGCACCGCCGCGACGGATTTTGCAAGAGGTCACTCACACTCGCGCAAACTCGCTCAGGTGGAGTACATTGCGGTCCATGCTGCGAGAGACGCGCCACGAGAAGCTGCTCAGCATCCTCGGCGACGAGGGCGTGCTGCCCGTCCGGGAGATCGCCAAGCGGCTCGGCGTCAGCGAGGCCACGGCCCGCCGCGACCTCACAGAACTGGGCCGCGCCGGCCGCCTCACCCGGGTCTACGGCGGCGCCGTAGCGGCCCGCGCGGACGACGAGAGACCCTTCGCCGAGGTCGCGGACGACGACCCCGGCGGCCGGGAGTCGGTCGCCACCCGCGCCGCGGAGCTGGTCGAGGACGGCGACGTGGTGCTGCTCGACATCGGCACCACCACGCTGGCCCTGGCCCAGCGGCTGCGGGGCCGCCCTGTGACGATCGTCACCAGCAGTCTCGCGGTCTACGAGGAACTGCGCGACGACCACGCGGTCACCCTGATCCTGCTCGGCGGCGAGGTCCGGCGGAACTACCGCTCCGTCGTCGGCGTACTCACCGAGTCCAACCTCCGCGAGCTGTACGTCGGCCGCCTCTTCCTCGGCGCCAGCGGCATCCTCCCCGACGGCAGCGTGCTGGACAGCACCCACGTCGAGGTCCCCGTCAAGCGCGCCATGATCAGGGCGTCCCGGCAGGTGGTGCTGCTCGCCAGCGCCGGCAAGTTCCCCGGCGACTCGGGACTCGTCCGCATCTGCGGCCCCGAGGACGTGCACATGCTCATCACGAACACGTCATCGGACCCGGCGACCCTCGCCGCCTTCGGCGAAGCCGGGGTGGAGGTCGTCACGGTGTGACCTCCACCGCCCCGCAGGGGGCGGATCGCCGCTCGTCCCACCCAGGAAGGAGGAGAGATCGCGTTGAGGTTCGCGGCTCACCGGCCCGGTCACCCGGGCCCCCTCCCCGCGCAGCGCCACCGCCCTCCCGGCAGCCGCGGCGGCATCGACCGCCGCATCGATGCCGGGCCGGAACCGTGACATGACGACACCCTACGAATCCCCACTGACAACGCGACACGGTACAGACGGCGGCAAGCCGGTGATCTGCACCCAAGGAGTAATCGGATGAGGCTGACAGTGCTGGGCGGCGGCGGGTTCCGCGTGCCGCTGGTGTTCCGGGCCCTGCTCGAAGACAGCGGCGACGAGTCCGGGCGGTGCACCGAACTCGTCCTGTACGACACGGAGCCGCGGCGCCTGGAAGCCATCGGCGCCGTCCTCGCGCAGCACGCGGCGGACGCGGCGGCGTCCGGTGCCCGCCCGCCGGCGGTCCGTACCACCACCGACCTCGACGACGCCCTGCGCGACACGGACTTCGTCTTCTCCGCCATCCGCGCCGGCGGCCTCGAAGGCCGCAGCCTCGACGAGCGGGCCGCGCTGACCGAGGGCCTCCTCGGCCAGGAGACCGTCGGCGCCGGCGGCGTACTGTACGGGCTGCGCTCCGTACCCGCCGCCATGCACATCGCCGAGCGGGTCGCGGCCGTCGCCCCCGACGCCTGGGTCATCAACTTCACCAACCCCGCCGGCATGGTCACCGAGGCCATGCAGCGCCTCCTCGGCGACCGCGTCATCGGCATCTGCGACTCCCCCGTGGGCATGGCCCGCCGCGCCGCCCGCGCCCTGGGCGTCGACCCGGAGCGCACCGAACTGGACTACGTGGGCCTCAACCACCTCGGCTGGCTGCGCCGCATCCTCGTCGACGGCGAGGACCGCCTCCCCGCCCTGCTCGCCGACGCGGCGGCCCTGGAGTCCTTCGAGGAGGGCAAGCTCTTCGGCGCCGAGTGGCTGCAGGCGCTGGGCTCGCTGCCCAACGAGTACCTGCACTACTACTACTTCAACCGCGAGGCCATCGCCGCCCTGAGCAACGCCCCCGCGACCCGCGGCGAGTTCCTCCGCGAGCAGCAGGCCGCGTTCTACGCCGCCGCCGCGGCGGACCCGGGCGAGGCCGCGGCGGTGTGGGAGCGCACGCGCAAGGAGCGCGAGGCGACGTACATGGCCGAGAGCCGGGAGAGCACCGGCGGCTGGCAGCGCGACTCGTGCGACCTGGACGGCGGCGGCTACGACCGCGTGGCCCTGGCCCTGATGCGCGCCATCGCCCGCAACGAGCACGCCACCCTGATCCTCAACGTCCCCAACCGCGGCACGGTCCCGGGCCTGGACGCGGACGCCGTCATCGAGGTCCCGTGCCGCGTGGACGCGAACGGCGCGCACCCGATCCCCACGCGCCCGGCGGCGGCGGACCAGCTGGGCCTGATGCTGACGCTGAAGGACGTGGAACGCGCCACGATCGTGGCGGCGGACACGGGCAGCCGCGCGAAGGCCCTCCGGGCGGT
>NZ_JACBXC010000990.1 GCF_013870535.1 Streptomyces phytophilus
TCCGGGCGGGGCGGCCAGTTCGGCGTCCAGGTCGACGTAGGCGGCGCCGGGGATGTGCCCTGCGTCGTACTCGGGACGGCCCGGTGGGCCGCCGAGCGTGTAGCGCACGTCGAGCACGACCGGGGGCCGGGGGCCCGCCAGGTCGCCCGCGAGATCGGTTCCGGAGATGATGGCATCCATGGAGGCCATCTTGGCGCAGAGCCGCGCCGCGCCTCCTGCCGGCGCCCCACCCCGCCGCCTCCCCGACCATCTCTCAGCCCGAAAACGAACATCTCGCAGCGAGACGGACGATTCTTCAGATCGATCGGCGCAGAGGGGGCGCACTGCGGCACGGGGGATGGAAACATCTGCAGAGGCGTCACCGGAACGTCACCTACCGCCACCTTCCGATGGTCAGAGAGGGCTGCCATGTCCGAAGGAGCGATCCCCTGCGCGCCGGGCACACCGTGCTGGGTGAGCCTGATGGTGCACGGGCTGGACCGGACCGAGGAGTTCTACCGGGGCCTGTTCGGCTGGGTCTTCGAAGAGGGCCCGCGCGCGCTGGGCGCGTACCGGCTGGCGTGCCTCGACGGCGGCCACGTCGCCGGGATCGGCGCCATGGCGCCCGAGCGCAGGCTGCCGGTGGCCTGGACGCCGTACCTGGCGACCGACGACGCCGACGCCGCCACCGAGCAGGTCCGCTGCTGCGGCGGGACGGTGGGGGTGGGGCCGCTGGACGCGGACGCGGCCGGCCGCAAGGCGATCTGCTCGGACCCGGCGGGGGCGGTGTTCGGGCTGTGGCAGCCGCGGCGGCTGCCGGAGGTCGAGCGGCGGGCGCGGCCGGGCACGCCGGTCTGGAACGACCTGCTGGTGGCGGAGCCGACGCTGGTAGCGAAGTTCTACGAGCTGGTCTTCGGCTACGACGTGCGTTCGGAGGGCGACACCGCGACGCTGCACGTCCGGGGCAGGCCCGTCGCGTCGGTCTGCGCCGCGGACGAGGAGACGCTGCGCGAGACGGGGCCGCGCTGGACGACGCACTTCGAAGTCGCCGACGTGGACGCCTCCGTGGCGCGCGCGGTGGAGCTGGGCGGGCGGCTGGTGCGCGAGCCGCACGAGACGGCGGCGGGGCGGCTGGCGGAGGTCGCGGACGTCGAGGGCGCGCGGTTCATGCTGGTGCGCTCGCCGCGGTAGGCGGACGCACGGTCCTGCCGCGGGCGCCGCCGGGCTGCCGCGTCCCGCGGGGGGGGCGCGGGTCAGGAGCGTACGGTCAGCAGCGGGACGAGCTGCTCGGCCGGGGTCAGCGAGCCGTGCATGCCGGCGAGCGCGGACTCCTTGGGCTCGCTGCGGGTGGCGACGATCGCGATGTCGTCGGCCGCGGCGGCGATGACGTCCCCGAGCCGGTCCCGTACCCGTTCGTCGACCTTCGGCCCGAACCACCCCAGCGCGACGGCCTCTTCGCGGCTCGCCACCCAGGCGCGCTCCCCCAGCACCTCGCGCCAGACGGTGAGCACGTCGGCGGCGGCGCCCGGGGCGGCGTACACGTGCCGGGCGCGGCCCTCGCCGCCGAGGAGCCGGACGCCGGCGCGCAGCTCCCAGTCCTCGTCGACGTCGTAGCGGGCGTCCTCGGTGAAGGGGATGTCGACCATGCCGTGGTCGGCGGTGACGTAGAGCGCGGCGCGCGGCGGGAGTTGCTCGGCGAGGCGGCGGGCGAGGCGGTCGGCGTAGCCGAGTTGGCCGCGCCAGGCGTCGGAGTCGACGCCGTAGCGGTGGCCGTTGCCGTCGACCTCGCTGTAGTACGTGTAGACGAGCGTGCGGTCGGCGGCGGCGAGCTGCTCCGCGGCGACGTCCATGCGCTCCTCCCCCGACAGCCGGCCGTGGAAGGTGCCGCCGCTGAGCGCGACGGTCGTCAGCGGGGTGGTCTCGAAGGCGGGCGAGGAGACCTGCGCGGTGTGCACGCCGGCGTCGTGGGCGAGTTGGAAGACGGTGGGGTACGGCTGCCACGCGCGCGGCGGCGTCCAGGGCTGCCAGCGCAGCTGGTTCATCAGCTCGCCGGTAGCGGGGTCGCGCACCGTGTAGCCCGGCAGGCCGTGCGCGCCGGGCGGCAGGCCGGTGCCCACGGAGGCGAGCGAGGTCGCGGTGGTGGCGGGGAAGCCGGCGGTCAGCGGCTCGCCGGTGGCCAGTCCGTGCAGGAACGGGGCGTCCTCGGGGTGCGCGAGCAGCTGCTCCCAGCCGAGGCCGTCGATGAGGAACACACAGACGCGGTCGGCCGGTTCGACCCCGGCGAGGGCCGGCGCGAAGC
>NZ_JACBXC010000991.1 GCF_013870535.1 Streptomyces phytophilus
TCGTCGCGACGGCCGCTTCGCTGCGCGCCGTACGCGCGCAGGCGGCGGCCGAGGACGCCCGGCTGCGGGCGCTGGTGGACCGGATCCGCGCGCGGGTGCCGGAGACGGTCGCGGACGTGGAGGTGGTCGGCGACCCGGAGCATCGGCTTCCGCATCTGCTGACGTTCTCCTGCCTGTACGTCGACGGTGAGGCGCTGCTGCACGCGCTGGACCGGGCGGGGTACTCGGTCTCGTCCGGGTCGTCGTGCACGTCGAGCACGCTGACCCCGAGCCATGTGCTCAAGGCCATGGGCGTGCTGTCCGAGGGCAACGTGCGCGTGTCGCTGCCCCCGGGGACGACGGCGGAGCAGGTCGAGGGCTTCCTGCGGGCGCTGCGGGAAGCGGTCGCCGGGGTGCGGGCGGAGCTGGGCGTGTCCGCGCACGGCGCGGCGGAGGTGGCGCCGACGGGCGGCGAGCTGGTGGTCGACGCCCGCGGCCGGCGCTGCCCGATCCCCGTCATCGAGCTGGCGAAGGTCTTCGACCGGGTGCCGGTGGGCGGCACGGCGCTGGTGCTGTCGGACGACGAGGCGGCGCGGCTGGACATCCCGGCGTGGTGCGAGATGCGCGGGCAGGAGTACGCGGGCGAGGAGCCGGCGGCGGGCGGCGGCACGGGCTACCGGGTGCAGCGCACGAGCTGAGCGGCGCCGGTCCCGTAGGGAAGGGGACGCGCGGCGGCCGTACGCCGCGGGCGCCCGGCTCGTACCGCCGGGCGCCCGGGCGTCATCCCTAGTCCCGCGCCGTCCGCGGCAGGTGCTCGTGCACCTCGGCGGCGGCGTCCTGGCCGTACGCCTTGGTGAAGCGCTCGACGAAGTTGCTGCGCCGCAGCTCGTACTCCTGCGGGCCGACGGTCTCGATGACCAGCGTCGCCAGCATGCAGCCGAGCTGCGCCGCCCGCTCCGTGCTCACGCCCCAGCTCAGCCCGGACAGGAAGCCGGCCCGGAAGGCGTCGCCGACGCCCGTCGGGTCCGCCTTGCGCTCCTCCTCCGGGCAGCCGACGAGGATCGGCTCCTCGCCGGCGCGGTCGATGCGCACGCCGCGGGCGCCGAGCGTGGTGACGCGGGTGCCGACGTGGGTCAGCATCTCCTCGTCGCCCCAGCCGGTCTTGGACTCGATCAGCCCCTTCTCGTACTCGTTGGAGAAGAGGAACGCGGCGCCCTCGGTGAGGGTGCGGATGCCGTCGCCCTCCATGCGGGCGATCTGCTGGGAGAAGTCGGCGGCGAAGGGGATGCCGCGGGTGCGGCACTCCTCCGTGTGGCGCAGCATCGCCTCGGGGTCGTCGGCGCCGACGGAGACGAGGTCGAGGCCGCCGACGCGGTCGGCGACGGTCTTCAGCTCGATCAGCCGGGCCTCGCTCATGGCGCCGGTGTAGAAGGAGCCGATCTGGTTGTGGTCGGCGTCGGTGGTGACGACGAAGCGCGCGGTGTGCAGCACTTCGGAGATGCGTACGGAGCCGGTGTCGACCCCGTGCCGCTCCAGCCAGTCGCGGTACTCGCCGAAGTCGGCGCCGGCCGCGCCGACGAGGATCGGACGGGCACCGAGCTGGCCCATGCCGAAGCAGATGTTGGGCCCGACGCCACCGCGGCGCACATCCAGTTTGTCGACGAGGAAGGACAGCGAGACGGTGTGCAGTTGGTCGGCGACCAGCTGATCGGAGAACCGACCGGGGAAGGTCATGAGATGGTCGGTCGCAATGGAGCCGGAAACGGCAATATGCACGGCGTACGCTCCTGTAGGCGGGGCAGGTAACGCGGGTAGTGCTCACGCTACCGGCTGAACGCCCGCCTCCGGACGGGTTCGACCCGGCCAAAACTACCTGATAGTAGGTCTTACCACTCCTCGCCGCGGGTGCGTACGGTCGAGGTATGCAGAAGGACATGCGGGCCTCCGCCACCCCCCACACGCCGGCGGCCTTCCGGAACACCGCACCCCTGGAGCTGGACGGCGGCCTGGCCGAACTGCGCACCGACTGCGCCAGGATGGCGCCGCACTGGTCGGGTCACGCGCGCACCCCCGCAGGACACGTGCCGGACGCACGGATCAGCGGTCTGGCCCGGATCATGGTGCCGACGGCGTC
Source organism: Streptomyces phytophilus (assembly GCF_013870535.1). Classification (GTDB taxonomy): domain Bacteria; phylum Actinomycetota; class Actinomycetes; order Streptomycetales; family Streptomycetaceae; genus Streptomyces; species Streptomyces phytophilus. Next base: position 2,114 of record NZ_JACBXC010000991.1, read on the forward strand.
CGCGGACCTGCTCCGCGGCATGTCCGAGTACGGCGACTGACCTCTCCGCCCGGTCGGTTCCCCTTGGGTGGGAACCGGATCCGCGTGACCGGCGTCCCATCGGCATCCCCGACGAAGGAGCCGAACGGTGAGCACCGAGCACCCCCCAGGGTCCGCCCCCGA
>NZ_JACBXC010000992.1 GCF_013870535.1 Streptomyces phytophilus
CAGCTGGAGCTGGCGCTGCGCGCCGACTCCTCGGCGCGCCACATCAGCTTCGTCGAGACCGGCCGGTCGCAGCCGAGCCGGGCGATGGTGCTCAAGCTCGCCGAGCACCTGGACATGCCCGTACGCGAACGCAACGCGCTGCTGCTCGCCGCCGGCTACGCGCCCCACTACCCCGAGACGCCCCTCGACGACCCGGCGATGGCCGAGCTGCGCCAGGGCGTCGAGCAGCTCGTCGCGGCGCACGAGCCGTTCCCCGCGGTGGTGGTGGACGGGGCGTACAACGTGGTGGCCGCCAACCGGGGCATCCTGCTGGTCCTCGACGAGGTGCCGGAGGAGCTGCTGCGGCCGCCGCTGAACGCGATGCGGCTGACCCTGCACCCCGACGGGCTGGCGAAGAAGATCCGCAACCTGCCGCAGTGGCGCGCCCATCTGCTGCACCAGATGGACCGCCAGCTCTCGCTGGTGCGCTCCCCCGCGCTCAAGGAGCTGTACGACGAGGTGGCGGCCTATCCGCTCGCGCCGGAGGCGGGCGACGAGGAGGTCGGGGAGGTCGGCGGGCGGGCCCCGTTCGCGCTGCCGCTCAGAGTCGAGCACGACGGGCACCTGCTGTCGTTCGTCTCGACCATCTCCACCTTCAACACGCCCATGGACGTGACGGTTTCGGAGCTGGCCCTGGAGACGCTGCTGCCCGCGGACCCGGAGACGACGAAGTACCTGCGCCAGCAGCTCGGTTCCTGACGTGCCCGCGGGGCGCAAGGAGTTTCCCACCCACAAGCTTTCATAAACCTTTAGTAGGTCTTTATTTGACGGAAGGTCGGTCGTGGCGCAAGATCGGCGCAACGACTGCCGGTCCCTTCCAGCGCGCCGGCGCCTGAAGGGAGCACGTCTTGGCCAGCCGTCGCGAAGTCCTTGCCACCTCCGCCGTCGCGGTCGGCGCGACCGCTTTACCGCTGTCGGCCGGCGCTCCCAACGCCCGCGCGGCGGTCGCCGATCCGGACCCGACCCGGCCGCCGGGCCGCGGTCCGAACATCGTCCTGATCGTCCTCGACGACCTCGGCTACGGCGACCTCGGCTGCTACGGCTCGGAGTTGATCGACACCCCGCACCTGGACCGGCTGGCCCGCCAGGGCACGAGGTTCACCCAGGGCTACTCCGGCGCCCCCGTGTGCAGCCCGTCGCGCGCCGCGCTGCTCACCGGCCGCGTACCGCCGCGCACCGGCGTGCGCAACGTGCTCAGCCGGGACGACTCGCAGGGGCTGCGGGCCGCGGAGAAGACGCTACCCGGCTATCTGCGGGAGGCGGGCTACCACACGGCCGCCATCGGCAAGTGGCACCTCGGCCGGCTCGACGAGAACCACCCGTCGCGGCACGGCTTCGACTCGTACTTCGGCGTCGACGCGATGTTCTCCGAGCACTCGTACCCCACCGAGATCTGGCGCGACGGGGCCCCTGTGGGGACGCTGCGCGACGACGCCGACCTGGCGACGATGACGCGCCGCTTCACCGACGAGGCGATCGACGCCGTCGACCGCGCCGGTGACCGGCCGTTCTTCATCTACCTCGCCGAGACCATGCCCCACCTCCCGCTCGCCGTCGAGCCGGAGTTCGCGGGCCGCTCCCGCGGCGGCCTGTACGGCGACGCCATCGAATCCGTCGACCACCACCTCGGCCGCCTCTTCCGCGCGCTGGCGGACCGCGGGCTGGACCGGGACACCCTGGTCATCGTCGCCAGCGACAACGGCCCCTGGTTCGAGGGCTCCACCGGCGGGCTGCGCGGCCGCAAGTCCGGCTTCTACGAGGGCGGGGTGCGGGTGCCGTTCCTCATGCGCTGGACGGGCACCGTCCCGCGCGGCCGGGAGTCGCACCAGGTGGTGTCGTTCCTCGACGTGCTGCCGACGCTCTGCGGCCTCGCCGGGGTGCCGCCGGAGCCCGGGGTGAAGCTCGACGGCACCGACCTGCGCGCGGTGCTGCGCGGCGAACGGCTGCGCGAGCGCCCGCCGGTGCCGTTCTTCCTCGGCAAGCGCGCCGCGGCGGTACGCGACGGCCGCTGGAAGCTGCACGTGCGGCGGGGCGGGCGGAACCAGCGCTTCCTGCCCGAGCTGTTCGACCTGGAGGCCGACCCGCGCGAGGTGGCGAACGTGGCCGCGCGCCGCCCGGAGGTCACCGAGCGGCTGCGGACTTTCCTGGCCGAACTGGAGGAGGACGTCGCCGCGGAGCGGCGCCCGCCCGTGGCGCTCACCGCGAAGCCACCGCTGTTCGCGGGCCGGGCCAAC
>NZ_JACBXC010000993.1 GCF_013870535.1 Streptomyces phytophilus
GCGCCACCGTCCTCGCGGGCGCCGGCGGCACCGCGGCGATCATCGGCCTGCGAGAGGACCCGAAGAAGATCACCGTCGCCGAAGCGGCAATCCTCCGCATCCCGGACGGGGCCGAAGGCGTCGCGTTCCCGGACGATCGAACGCTCGCCACCGTCAGCGACTCCGGAGACATCAGGCTCTGGGACGTGGCGACGGGCGAGCCCGGAACGCGCCCCGCGTCCACGGAACCCGCGTCGTCCGTGGCGCTCAGCCGGGACGGCAGGACCCTGGCCACCGGCGGCACGTACGACGAGGGCGTGGTCCTGTGGAACGTGGACAAGCGCAAGCTCATCGACGCTTTCTCCACAGGTCACGACGGTGGAGTGTGGGCCGTGGCGTTCAGCCCCGACGGCAAGGTTCTGGCCACCGGCAGCGAGGACGCCACCGTGCGCCTGTGGAACGTCGCCACGCGCAAGCGCATAGACACCCTCACCGGCCACGAGGCCGAGGTCCGTGCGGTGGCGTTCAGCCCGGACGGCAGGACCCTGGCCACCGGCAGCTCGGACGAGACGGTGCGCCTGTGGGACATCACCACGCGCGACACCACGGACATCCTCACCGGACACGGATCGTGGGTCCAGACCGTGGCGTTCAGCCCGGACGGCAAGACCCTGGCCACCGGCTCGGACGACAACAAGGCACGCCTGTTCGACGTCGCCACGCGCAAGCGCGCGGCCACCCTGACCGCCCACAAGAACGGTGTCGTCCGGCTGGCGTTCAGCCCGGACGGAGAAACCCTGGCCACCGGCAGCCGGGACAAGACGGTGCGCCTGTGGGACGTCGCCACGCGCGAACCCGCGGCCGTTCTCACCGGACACCGGGAGGAAGTCTGGTCTGTGGCGTTCAGCCCGGACGGCAGGACCCTGGCCACCGCCGCCGACGACAACGCGCGCATGTGGAAGGCGAGCGGAGACGCCCGCATTTCGGCGGCGCGCATCGACAGGAGCCGGCAGCAGAGCTAGGGCCTGCCGTTTGGCCTCGTTCTCCCCAAGGGAAGGTGGCCGGGCGGTGAACGGCTACCATCGCGGGCACCGCTGTCGACGTCTGGAGTGCCCGCCGTGTCCGTGCCGCGCCTCGGGGTCGCCGTCCTGACCATGGGTACGCGCCCCGCCGAGCTGGCCGCCCTGCTGGCGTCGGTGGCCGGGCAGCGGGTGCCGCCCGCGCGGGTGGTGGTCGTCGGCAACGGGTGCGCGCTGCCGGACCTCGGCGACGGCGTGACCGCCGTCGAGCTGCGCGAGAACCTGGGCGTCGCGGGCGGGCGCAACGTCGCCATCGACGAGCTGCGCGCCTTCGGGGACGTGGACGTGGTCGTCGACCTCGACGACGACGGGCTGCTGGTCGACGACGAGGTCTTCACCCGGCTGCGCGACCACTACGCCGCCGACGAGCGGCTGGGCGTCGTCAGCTTCCGTATCGCCGACGCCACCGGCGCCACCCAGCGGCGGCACGTACCGCGGCTGCGGGCGGGCGATCCCATGCGCGGCGGGGAGGTGACCACGTTCCTCGGCGGCGGGCACGCCCTGTCGATGCGGATGCTGGACGAGATCGGCACCTGGCCGGGCCACTTCTTCTTCACCCACGAAGAGACGGACCTCGCCTGGCGGGCGCTGGACGCCGGCTGGAAGGTCGTCTACGACCCCGAGCTGCTGCTCCAGCACCCGAAGACCTCACCCGCCCGGCACGCGGTCTACTACCGCATGACGGCCCGCAACCGCGTGTGGCTGGCCCGCCGGCACCTCCCGCTCCCGCTGGTCCCGGTCTACCTCGGCACCTGGCTGGCCCTGACCGTGGCGCGCGTCCGCTCGCCTTCGGGGCTGCGCGCCTGGTTCGGCGGGTTCACCGAGGGCCTGCGAACGGACTGCGGCGGCCGGCGGCCCATGCGCTGGCGCACGGTGTGGCACATGTCCAGACTGGGCCGGCCCCCGATCGTCTAACGCCGCGAAAGCCGCGCGTGCGCGGGGCCTGATCCGGGCACACACGGCCCCGGACGCCGGTTCGCGGGGCGGGGTGCGAGGCTAGGCGCATGCACCTCTCACGCCGCGCGTCCTGGTTTCTGCTCGCCTTCGGCGGGTGGTCCTGGTTCATCTGGATCACGTTTGTCCGGAATCTGTGGAAGGACTCCAGCGGGCTCGCCTTCGAGGACGGGGACCCCACGGGGTACTTCTGGGTGCACCTCACGCTGGCCGTGACGTCCTTCCTGCTCGGCACGGCGGTCGGGTGGCTGGGGCTGCGCG
>NZ_JACBXC010000994.1 GCF_013870535.1 Streptomyces phytophilus
CGGTCGCCGTGGCGGCGATCAGGGACGTCACCCCACGGCCCGCAGGTCGAGCGCGTCGACCAGCGCGGGCACGCGCTCGGCGGTGGTGTCGGCCAGCGGCACGATGGTCGCCCACACCTCCTCGCTTGAGAGTACGAAGAACGGGCGACCGTCGGAGAGCGAGTCGCGGAACAGCTCTCCCGAGGACACCGACGCGCCCTTCCAGGGCGGGAGTTGAACGGTGTGCTCGCGGGTGGGCCGGCTCATCTCGACCAGGCCGAGCGTCGGCACTTCCTTGAGCACCGTGGCCGGCCGGGCCAGGCGGGTACCGGCGTCGGCGTCGGGCGTGAGCGTGATGCCGTCGGAGTGCTCGGCGATGCCGAGGGTGCGCAGGAGCAGCAGCACGTCGCTGAGCGCGGCCCGGTAGAGCCGGGTGACCAGGCTGAACCGGCGTCCCTGCCAGACCACCAGCGTCGGGTTCTCCACCTGCTGCGACTGCGCGTCGTACTCGCTGGTGGTGGCGGTCCGCAACGTGCCCCCCTGGAAGGAGAGTTCGCTGTCGAAGCCGGTGATCCCCAGGGACGCGGCCACCGACTCGGCCAGGTCGGCCGGCCCGGCGGTCAGCTCGTGCAGGCGGCCGTCCGCGATCACCTCGACGACGGAGGTCGCGGGCCGCGTCAGGTCGAGTTCGGCGGCGAGGCGGTACGCGATACCGTCCAACGCGCGGTGCTCGACGGCAGTGGATGACGCCACGTGGTCCTCCTGACAACGGTGTCCCGAACCTGCTGCGCTGACCCGGCGGCACAGTCTACCCGCATAGAATGACGGTGTACATACAACCCGATCCGCCTCCCGGGGGCCGCCGCACACGCCCGCCCTGCACCGGCCCGGCCCCGGGCCGCACCCTCAGCCGCGTACCACCACGGGCGCCTCGCCGGGCGGCAGCACCTCGCCGATCACCGGATGCCCGGGCACCTCCCCGGCCAGCAGCAGCCCTCCCGAGGTCTGTGCGTCGGCCAGCAGCAACCGGTTCACCTCGGGGAGCGCGCCGAACGACACCCAGGGCTCCACCCACGCCAGGTTCCGCCGGGTGCCGCCGCTGACGAAGCCGTCGACCGCCGCCGGCCCGGCCTCCGCCAGGAACGGCACGGCCGCCGCGTCGATCGCCAGCGTCACACCCGAGGCGCGCGCCAGCTTGTAGGCGTGGCCCAGCAGGCCGAAGCCCGTGACGTCCGTTCCCGCCCTGATGCCCGCGGCGACCGCCGCGACCGAGGCGTCCCGGTTCAGCGCGGCCATCACGGCCACCGCCTCGGGAAAGACCTCGCCGGTCGCCTTGTGCCGGGCGTTGAGCACCCCGCTGCCCAGCGGCTTCGTGAGGGTCAGCGCCCGCCCCGGCTCGGCCGCGTCCAGCCGCAGGATCCGCTCGGGGTGGACCATCCCCACCACCGACATCCCGTACTTGGGCTCCGGGTCGGTCACGCTGTGGCCGCCCGATACCTGGCAGCCCGCCGCGTGCGCCACGTCCCGGCCGCCCCGCAGCACCTCGGCGGCCAACTCCATCGGCAGCGTGTCCCTGGGCCAGGCGAGGAGGTTGACCGCCGCCCACGGGGTGCCGCCCATCGCGTAGACGTCGGAGAGCGCGTTGGCCGCCGCGATCCGCCCCCAGTCGTAGGCGTCGTCCACCACGGGCGTGAAGAAGTCGGCCGTGGTGACGACTGCCCGCTCGCCGTCGAGCCGGACCACGGCGGCGTCGTCCCCGCCGCCCTCAAGGCCCACCAGCAGCTCCGCGGCCGGATCCTGCGGACGGCTGCTCGTCCGGTTCAGGGAGGAGACCAGGGCGTCGAGTTCGCCGGGAGGGATCTTGCAGGCGCAGCCACCGCCGCCCGCGTACTGGGTCAGTCGCACGGTCATCCGCCGGACGTTACCCCCGAACTCCGCTGCCCCGACAGGGGGATCGGCGCGTCCACCGGGAACGTAGACTCCCCCCGACACCGATGCGGTCGGAGCCCCGGCTGTGCCGACGCCACCGGGGAGGCCGGCGTTGACGGACGCCAGACGCCGCGTTCCGCGCACCGACGCGCTGCTCGCCGACCCCCGGCTCGCCGACGCCGTCCGGCGGCTGGGGCGGACCCTGGTCCGCCGTGCGGTCGCGGAGGCCCAGCAGCGGGTACGGGCCGGTGCGCTGGCGCCCGGGGAGGCGGCGGACTCGGCCGTCGCCGCCCTGCCGCGGTACGCCACCTCCCTGCGCCCGGTGGTGAACGCCACCGGCGTCGTCGTGCACACCAACCTCGGC
>NZ_JACBXC010000995.1 GCF_013870535.1 Streptomyces phytophilus
CGCCGCCCGCGAGGCCGGCGGCTGGGCGCTGCTCGGCGACCGCGCCGCGACCCGCGAGGCGCTGGCCGCGGCCGGCGACCTGTTCGCCCGGGGTGCGGCGGACGACGGCCCGGAGTGGATGTCGTTCTACGGCGAGGCCGAGCTGACCGGCCTGGAGGCGCAGTGCTGGGCGGCGCTCGGCGACCACCACCGCGCCGCCGAGTGCGCCCGCCGCGCCGTACTCCTCCAGGACCCGCACTTCGCCCGCAACACCGCCCTGTTCACCGCGGAACTGGCCGAAAATCTCGCGGCCGGCGGCCACCCCGACGAGGCCGCCGCCGCGGGCCGCAGCGCGCTCGCGCTCCTTCAGGAGGTGCGCTCCGCGCGCGTACGGGCCATGCTCGGCGGCACCGCGGAGCGGCTGCGGCGCTGGTCGGGCAACATCGAGGTCGAGGCTTTTCTCACGAATCTGCGACCGAATTCGGCCTGATCCGGCCCTCCGGGGCAACCTTTCCGGATCATTCAGCGTCTTTCTGGCTCCCTCCACCGTTCGGTGGACGGGATATACACCGTGCAGTGGGCTGACGTACACCGTACGGTTGACCGTGGGCCACGTGGGGCGGCCCGCAGCGGGGAAGCGGAGACGGAGTGCCTGGACCATGCGACTGAGGCAGCGTTGGTGGACGGAGCTGTTGCTCGTCGTCGTGGTGTACATGGCGTACTCAGCCGGCAGACTACTCGCCCGCGGCGACGTGGCCATGGCCGTCGACAACGGGCTCGCGCTGCTCGACATCGAGAAGACCCTGCACATCAACTTCGAGGACCCGCTCAACAGACTGTTCACCGCGCACGCGGTGCTCGGCGTCCCCGCAGACTTCATCTACGCGTCCCTGCACTACGTCGTCACGCCCGTCGTCCTGGTCTGGGTCTGGCTCCGCCACCGCGTGCACTACCGGCGCTACCGCACCTGGCTGCTCCTCTCCACCGTCGTCGCCCTCGCCGGCTTCATCCTCATGCCGACCTGCCCGCCGCGGCTGCTGGACCCGGCCTACGGGTTCGTCGACACGATGGCGCAGTACTCGTCGTACGGCTGGTGGGGCGGCGAGGCGAGCGCGCCGCGCGGGCTCGGCGGGCTCACCAACCAGTACGCGGCGATGCCCAGCCTGCACGTCGGCTGGGCGCTGTGGTGCGCGGTGGTGCTGTGGCGGCACGCGCCGCACACGCCGGTGCGGCTGCTGGGCGTCGCGTACCCGCTCGTCACCACCATCGTGGTCATGGGCACCGCCAACCACTACTTCCTCGCCACCACTCCGCACCACCTCCATGACCCCGCACACCACGCACCCCCCACCTGACCGGACGGAGGACCGACATGGACCCGATCACCACCACCCGGCCGCCCACCCCCGGCGACCTGGCCGCCAAGCTGCGGCAGCAGGCCGCCGGCGCCGCGGCCGCGCCGCGGCCCGCTCCCGTCCTCAACCCCGCCACGCTCCGCCCGGCGCCGGCCGCGGCCGCCCGCCCCGCTCCGCTGGCCGTGGTGCGTGAGGACCTCGCCGAACTGACCCCGCCCCCGCGCACGATCACGTGGGACCGCGCGGTGTACGAGCGCGCCCTCCGCCGCTCTGGCCTCCACCCTCACGCCCGCCTGCTGGCGTTCGTCCTGGCGTCCCTGGCGACCCCCGACACCGGGCGGATCCCGCGCCGTCTCATGCCCGGCGTCGTCCAGCTCGCTGACGCCTGCGGCGTGCACACCCGGCAGGTCCATTGCTCCCTGCAGCAGCTGCAGGCCCGCGGCTGGCTGCAGCGCGCTGCCACCCGCGCTGACGGACTGGACCTCCGCACCCGCCGCGCCGTGGCACTCACCCTGCCCGCCGACTGACCACCGTCCGCCCCCTGCACCACTGGAGCGCCACCGTGCACGACGACGAGACACCACCAGACCGCGGCAGCAGCGTGCCGAACACCTGGGGCAACACGCTCGCCCGACAGTGGGCCCCGCAGCTGCCCCGCACCCTCACCGGCGGCTTCCTGCGCCTGATGTACACCCTGCGCGCCGTCGCGCACGCGGACGGGCAACTGCGCTACCGCGGCGGCGACACCATCACCCTCGGCCAGATCGCCGCCGCCGCGCGCGCCGACGAGCGCGACGTACGGCGCTGGCTGGCCGCCGCCATCGCGGCCGGCATCATCACCGCGCCCGCCACCCGCGGAAGCCGTACCGGCCACGCCACCCGCTACGCCCTCAGCTTCAACTTCGGCGTGCGGCCGAACTGGGCAGCAGCCGAGGCG
>NZ_JACBXC010000996.1 GCF_013870535.1 Streptomyces phytophilus
GTGGGGGCCAGCGGGACCGGGCCTTCGTGGTCGCGCAGGGCGCCCAGCAGGTCCCGCAGGTCGTCCAGGGCGTGCGCGCTCGTCGTACGGAGGAGGTCGAGGCGTTCGCGTACGGGCTCGGGGACGGCCTCGCCGCGGCGCTGGAGCACGCCGGTGTGCAGGACGAGCAGGCTGAGGCGGTGGGCGAGCACGTCGTGCATCTCGCGGGCGATGCGCGCGCGTTCCGCCATCCGCACCTGCTCGTCGCGCAGCCGGTTCGCCGCCTCCAGGTGCTCCAGCTGCCGCGCGAGCGAGCCGGTCAGGTCCCGCTGGCTGCGCGCGGCCAGGCCGACGGCCAGCGGCACGGCGAGCACCGCGCAGGGGAACAGCATGACCTGCGGCATGTTCACCAGCTCGCGGTACGGGCCGAAGGCGGCCGGTACGAACACGGCGCCGGTCAGCGCGACGGCGACGGCCCGCGACCGCCACACCGTGACCGCGTACAGCGCGATGAACACCGGCCAGAGCTGGCTCTCCAGCAGGAACCCCGCGCCCGTCACCGCCGCCACCGCCACCGGCATCCGGCGGCACAGCGGCAGCACCGCGCACAGCGCGGCGGCGACGGCGGCGCTCGCCGCCGGGGACGTGACGAGGCCCGCCTGCTCGGTCAGCGCCGCCCGCACCGACTTGACGACGACGAAGGCGAACCCGGCCGCCAGCAGCAGCCGGAGCTGCGTCGGCGTCAGCAGTGCGCGGCGCACGGGCCGTTCGGCGGTGGACATACCGGCATCGTAAACAGCCCCACCGACACGCGCATTCGACGAAAGTCGGGGGTCGGCGCGGCGCGCCACCGCCGTTGGTCGGTGCGCGCCGCCGCCGGGCGGCGGATGCGGCGCCCGGTGTACGGGCCGGAGGGTGGAGCCGTACCGCAGGTCGAGGAGGGACAGCACATGCAGGACGGCAGCAGCGGGTCGGTGGGACGGCGGCACGTACTGGGCGGGGCGGCAGCGGCGATGGCCGCGGCGGGGGTGGGCCTCGGAGCCGGTGCGCGGACGGCGTCGGCGCAGGAGCGCGGGACGGATGGGAAGGACGGGCAGGGCGGGCAGCGCGGGAAGGGGGGCAGGTATGCGGGGAAGACGGTCCTCGTCACCGGCGCCACGACCGGCATCGGGCGGGCGGCGGCGATCGCGTTCGCCGCGGAGGGCGCGCGGGTGGGGTTCTGCGGGCGGCGCCGCAACCTGGGCCAGGACGTCGAGCGGCTGATCCGCAAGGCGGGCGGGGAGGCGACGTACATCAGGGCCGACGTGCGCCGGCCGGAGGAGGTGCGGGGGTTCGTCGAGGCGGTGGCGCGGAAGTACGGCGGCCCCGACATCGCGCTCAACAACGCGGGGATCCAGAAGCCGTTCACCGACCTGCACGAGGTCTCGGTGGCGGACTGGGACGACGTGACGCTCACCAACACGCGCGGCGTCTTCCTGGCGATGAAGTACGAGATCCCGCTCATGCGGGCGGGCGGGGGCGGCGTCATCCTCGTCACGGGCTCGTCCAACCAGTACGGGACGCGGCCCGGCCTCGGCTCGTACACGGCGAGCAAGAACAGCGTGCAGGGCCTGGTGCAGGCGGCGGCGATCGAGAACGGCACGCACGGCATCCGCGTGGTGGCCCTGGCGCCTGGGATGACGGACACGCCGATGCTGGACGTGCACCGGCCGCCGGGTGACACCGACGAGCAGTGGGCGGCGCGGAAGGCGGAGTTCGGCCGGCTGGGGATCGACGCCTTCAAGCGGATGGCGACGCCGGAGGAGATGGCGTCGGCGGCGCTGGGCCTGGCGTCGGACGACATGCGATTCCAGACGGGTACGACGGTGGTGGTGGACGGCGGGCAGTTGTCGGGCCTGTAACCCGAAGGGCCTGTGAGCCGGAAGGGCCTGTGACCCGAAGGGGCAGGTAACGCCGCCTGCGGGCCTGTGCCCCCGGAGGGCCCGTGCCCCCGCGAGGCGATGACCGCGGATCGGCGGGCCCGCCCCGCCGGTGGCGCAAAGGGCAACGAGCGCCCGCCTCACCCCGCCCGCTGCACCGCGGGCAGGGCGGCCTCGATGGCGGCGTACGTGGCGCCGTGGTCGGCCAGGGCCTCGGCCGGGATGCCGGGGGTGGCGGCGAGGGCGAGCAGGATGTGCTGGTCGCCGATGGCCTTGTCGCCGCGCCCCAGGGCGATCCTGAGGGAGCGTTCCAGTACGGCCTTGGCGTCGGCGTCGAACCGGGTACGCCCCCGCCGCCACCCCCGCCGC
>NZ_JACBXC010000997.1 GCF_013870535.1 Streptomyces phytophilus
GGGGTGGCCCTCCAGCTCCGTCGCCAGCTCCAGCAGCGCCGCCCGCTCGGGGGCGTCGAGGGCGCCGGACCGTTCGACGCCGCCTATCGTCACCGCCCGCGCCGCGATGATGCCGGCGCAGATCGCCGCGGCGGACGAACCGAGGCCGCGGCCGTGCGGAATCCGGTTCGCGCAGACCACTTCGAGGCCCCGCGGCTGCCCGCCCAGCGCGTCGAAGGCGCTGCGCATGGCCCGTACGAGCAGGTGTGACTCGTCCCGCGGCAGGTTCTCCGCGCCCTCGCCGGCGATGTCGACGTGCAGTCCGGACTCGGCGACGCGGACCACCACGTCGTCGTAGAGCCCGAGGGCGAGTCCGAACGTGTCGAAGCCGGGGCCGAGGTTGGCGCTGGTCGCCGGCACGCGGACGCGTACGGGCGCGGCGCGGAAGGCTGGACCGGCCATCGCTTGCGTGACTCTCCTTGTGACTCTCACCCGGTCTCCCGGGCGGTGGGGGAAATCAGCTCGGTTACGACTGTGCCCGACCGGCGCCCCCGCGGCACGCCGTGCGCGCGCGGACGAACGGTACGGGCGGCATGCGGAAGGGGGTGCCCGGGACACTCGACCGGCGGGCTCAACACCAGCTTATCGAAGGTGGGTTCCCCTGCGACATAGGGCGCACAGGAGGCGCGCGATGCGCGGCCCGCGCACGTCCCCGGCGGACGGCGGGACGGCCGGTGCGCCGGGGCCCGCGGCGGTGGTGCGTACGGCGGTCTGCCCAGGCCGTACGGGCTGCCGCCGGGGCCGTACGCCGGTGCGCCCGGCCCGTACGCGGGTCCGCCGGGGCCGTACGGGCGGATGCCCGGGCCGTACGCCGGTATGCCGCCCGGCTCGGGCGCGGGCCGCGGGCGGGCCCCGGTCAGGCCAGCCCCAGCCGCTCCGCCGCCGCGTCCGCGTCGACCGGCACGGCGACGGGCTGCGGGGCGCCGGCGACCGCCCAGTCGGGGTCCTTCAGGCCGTTGCCCGTGACCGTGCACACGATCCGCTGGCCGGGGTCGACCAGGCCCAGTTCGGTGGCCTGGAGCAGCCCCGCGACGCTCGCCGCCGAGGCGGGCTCGACGAAGACGCCCTCCTGCGCGGCCAGCAGCTTGTACGCCCGCAGGATCTGCCGGTCCGTGACCGCCTCGATGTGCCCGCCGGACTCGTCGCGCGCCCGCTCGGCCAGCTCCCACGAGGCGGGGTTGCCGATGCGGATGGCGGTGGCCAGTGTGCTCGGGTCCTTCACCGGCTCGCCGCGCACGATGGGCGCTGCGCCGGCCGCCTGGTAGCCCCACATCCGGGGGGTGTGCGTGGCCAGGCCGTCCGCGCGGTACTCGCGGTAGCCCTTCCAGTACGAGGTGATGTTGCCGGCGTTGCCGACGGGCAGGACGTGGATGTCCGGGGCGTCCCCGAGCGCGTCCACGACCTCGAAGGCGGCGGTCTTCTGGCCCTCGATCCGCACCGGGTTGACGGAGTTCACCAGCGCCACCGGGTACTTCTCGCTGAGCGCGCGGGCCAGCGTCAGGCAGTCGTCGAAGTTGCCGTCGACCTGGAGGATCCGCGCGCCGTGCACCAGCGCCTGGCCCATCTTGCCCAGCGCGATCTTGCCCTGCGGCACCAGCACGGCGCAGGTCAGCCCGGCCCGTACCGCGTAGGCGGCCGCGGAGGCCGAGGTGTTGCCGGTCGAGGCGCAGATGACCGCCCGGGCGCCGGACTCCTTCGCCACGGAGATCGCCATCGTCATGCCGCGGTCCTTGAAGGATCCGGTGGGGTTGGCGCCCTCCACCTTCAGGTGCACGTCGCACCCGGTGCGCTCGGAGAGCACCTGGGCCGGCACCAGCGGGGTCCCGCCCTCCCGGAGCGTCACCACCGGGGTCGTCCCGCTGACCGGCAGCCGGTCGCGGTACTCCTCGATGACACCGCGCCACTGGCGGGTGCCGGACATTCGTGGTTCGTCGATCACTGCGTCCATTTCCTTACGTCACTCCCCTTCGACCCGCATGGTGCTCGCCACGCCGCGCACGGTCTCCAGCTGCCGGAGCGCCTCGACCGTGGCCGCGAGCGCGGCGTCGGTCGCCCGGTGCGTGACCACCACGAGCGACGCCTCGCCGTCCTTGCCCTGCTGCCTGACCGTGTCGATGGACACGTCGTGCTCGGCGAAGACCGCGGCCACGTGGGCGAGCACGCCCGCCCGGTCGGCCACGTCCAGGCTGATGTGGTACCGCGTCACGACCTCGTCGGGCGGCGCCA
>NZ_JACBXC010000998.1 GCF_013870535.1 Streptomyces phytophilus
TCCAGCAGCACCGCCGCCGCCACCGCGATCCCCACCGCCGTCCACGGCATCTCCGTGCCCACCAGCTTCAGCGCGAAGAACTCCTGCAGCCAGGGCGTGACCAGCACGATCACGAACCCCAGCGCCATCGTCGCGACCAGCCCCACGCGCCACCACGTGTACGGCCGCGCGATGATCACCAGCACCCACATCGCGATGAGGAACAGCGTCAGCGTCGCCGCCGACGTCTCCGCGTCCAGCGCCCCGGACCCCGAGTAGTGCGTCCGCGCCAGCATGTACGTCACGAACGTCGCCGTCCCCGCGATCAGCCCCGCCGGGATCGCGTACCGCATCACCCGGCGCACGAAGTGCGGCCGCGCCCGCTCCTTGTTCGGCGCCAGCGCCAGGAAGAACGCCGGCACGCCGATCGTCAGCGTCGACAGCAGCGTCAGGTGCCGCGGCAGGAAGGGGTACGGGACCTGCGTGGCGACGACCAGCAGCGCGAGGAGCACCGAGTAGACCGTCTTGACCAGGAACAGGTTGGCGACCCGCTCGATGTTGCCGATGACCCGGCGGCCCTCGGCGACGACCGACGGGAGGGTGGAGAAGCTGTTGTTCAGCAGCACGATCTGCGCGACGGCCTTCGACGCCTCCGAGCCGGAGCCCATGGACACGCCGATGTCGGCGTCCTTCAGCGCCAGCACGTCGTTGACGCCGTCGCCCGTCATCGCCACGTCGTGGCCGCGGGACTTGAGAGCGGCGACCATGTCCCGCTTCTGCTGCGGGTTGACGCGGCCGAAGACCGCGTTGTCGTCGAGGACGGCGGCCATCTCGTCGCGGTCCGCCGGCAGCGTGCGCGCGTCGACCGTGCGGTCCGCGCCCGCCATGCCGAGCTTCGCGGCCACCGCGCCGACGGAGACCGCGTTGTCACCCGAGATGATCTTCGTTTCGACCTGCTCCTCGGCGAAGTAGCCGAGGGTGTCGGCGGCGTCCGGGCGCAGCCGCTGCTCCAGGACGACCAGCGCGGTCGGCTCGACGCCGCGCGCCACCTCCGGGTCGTCCAGCTCCCGTACGGCGCGGGCGAGCAGCAGCACGCGCAGCCCCTGCGCGTTCAGGTCGTCGATCTCGGCGAGGGAGGCGTCGCCGGCCGGCAGCAGCACGTCGGGGGCGCCCAGCAGCCACGTACCCGCACCGACCCCGTCCCCGCGGAACGCCGCCCCGCTGTACTTGCGCGCCGAGGAGAACGGCAGCGCCCCCGTGCAGCGCAGCTCCTCGTCGTCCGGGTACGCCTCGATGATGGCCTGGAGGCTGGCGTTCGGCCGCGGGTCGGACGAGCCGAACGCACCCAGCACCCGCCGCACGTCCGCCTCCGCCGCGCCGACCAGCGGCCGCAGCTCGGTGACGTCCATGCCGCCCTCGGTGAGGGTGCCGGTCTTGTCGAGGCAGACGACGTCGACCCGCGCGAGCCCCTCGATCGCGGGCAGCTCCTGTACGAGGCACTGCTTCCGGCCGAGCCGGATGACCCCTATGGCGAACGCCACCGAGGTCAGCAGCACCAGCCCCTCGGGCACCATCGGCACGATGCCGCCGACCATGCGCCGGATGGCGTCCCGCGGGCCCTCGTTCTCGACCACGAGCTGGCTGATGACCAGGCCGATGGCGGCCGGGATCATCATGTACGTCACGTACTTGAGGATCGTGCTGATGCCGCTGCGCAGCTCGGAGTGGACGAGCGTGAAGCGCGACGCCTCCTCCGCGAGCTGCACGGCGTACGCCTCGCGCCCCACCTTCGTCGCCGTGAACGCGCCGCCGCCTGCGACGACGAAGCTGCCGGAGAGCACCTTGTCGCCGGGCTGCTTGACGACCGGGTCGGCCTCGCCGGTGAGCAGGGACTCGTCGATCTCCAGGCTGTCGGACTCCAGCACCTCGCCGTCGACGACGACCTTGTCGCCGGGGCCCAGCTCGACGAGGTCGCCGAGGACGATCTCCGCGGTGGGGATCTCCAGGGTGCGGCCGTCGCGGCGCACCTGCGGCTTGGCCTCGCCGATGACGGCGAGGCTGTCGAGGGTCTTCTTGGCGCGCAGCTCCTGGATGATGCCGATGCCGGTGTTCGCGAGGATCACGAAGCCGAAGAGGCTGTCCTGGATGGGCGCGACGGCCAGCATGATGACCCACAGGACGCCGATGATGGCGTTGAAGCGGGTGAAGACGTTGGCGCGGATGATGTCGGCGGTGGAGCGGGAGGAGCGTACGGGAACGTCGTTGACCTCGCCGCGGGCGACGCG
>NZ_JACBXC010000999.1 GCF_013870535.1 Streptomyces phytophilus
GCTCGGCGGGTTCTCCGCCTGGGCCCTGTACGGCTCGAACTGGCTGCGGGTGGAGCGGGTGACGGTCTCCGGCACGGACGTGCTCGGCGCCGACGAGGTGCTGGACGCCGCCCGGATCTCCGAGGACGTGCCGATGGCCACCGTGGACACGGACGCGGTCGAGGCGCGGCTGGCGGCGGAGTTGCCGCGTATCGACTCCGTGGACGTCGACCGCGTCTGGCCGCACCGGGTCGAGGTGACGGTCACCGAGCGGCGGCCTGCGGTTCTCTTGCGCAAGGGGGAGTCCTTCGTGGAAGTCGACGACGGGGGTGTGCGGTTCGCCACGGTGCGTACGCCGCCCGCGAAGGTGCCGATAGTCGAGATGCAGGTGGCGGACTCACCGAGCCTGGACCGCTTCGGCCGGCAGCGGCTGCGCGAGAGCGCGGTACGGGTTGCCGGTGCGCTCTCCGAGAGCGTGCGCCGCGACACCCGTACTATCCTTGTGCGTTCATATGACTCCGTCACGTTGGAGCTGACCGGAGGACGGACCGTGCTGTGGGGCAGCGCGGAGCGCGGCGCGGCGAAGTCGAAGGCGCTTGCGGCGGTGATGAAAGCGGAGCGCGATGCCCGGTACTTCGACGTCAGCGTTCCCAGCGCCCCCGCGGCGTCGCCGAGTTGACGCACATATGCGCAGTTCAGACCCCCCGTGAGGGGTCGCAACGCCTGATCACATAGGGTGAAAAGAAAAACGGGAGGTTCGGCGTGTTCATTGAACGCGGAAGCCTTGTCGACTTAGTGTCTCGTTCCAAGAGTCCAGGTACGGGATGCTGCGGTAACCCTAAACTTCACGCTTAGGGTTCGACCGGCGTTCGGGGACCCCCACAAACGGCAGACGTAACTCGAGGCGAGAGGCCTTCGACGTGGCAGCACCACAGAACTACCTCGCGGTCATCAAGGTCGTCGGTATCGGCGGCGGTGGCGTCAACGCCATCAACAGGATGATCGAGGTCGGTCTCAAGGGCGTCGAGTTCATCGCGATCAACACCGACGCGCAGGCACTGCTGATGAGCGACGCGGACGTCAAGCTCGACGTCGGTCGCGAGCTGACCCGCGGACTCGGCGCGGGCGCCAACCCGGATGTCGGCCGCAAGGCCGCCGAGGACCACCGGGAGGAGATCGAGGAGGTGCTCAAGGGCGCCGACATGGTCTTCGTCACGGCCGGCGAGGGCGGCGGCACCGGCACCGGCGGCGCGCCCGTCGTGGCGAACATCGCCCGTTCGCTGGGCGCGCTCACCATCGGCGTCGTGACACGCCCGTTCACCTTCGAGGGCCGGCGCCGCGCGAACCAGGCCGAGGACGGCATCGCCGCGCTGCGCGACGAGGTCGACACCCTGATCGTGATCCCCAACGACCGGCTGCTGTCGATCTCCGACCGTCAGGTGAGCGTGCTCGACGCCTTCCGCTCCGCGGATCAGGTACTGCTCTCCGGCGTCCAGGGCATCACCGACCTCATCACCACCCCGGGCCTGATCAACCTGGACTTCGCGGACGTCAAGTCCGTGATGTCGGAGGCGGGTTCCGCGCTGATGGGCATCGGCTCGGCGCGCGGCGACGACCGCGCGGTGGCCGCGGCCGAGATGGCGATCTCCTCGCCGCTGCTGGAGGCGTCCATCGACGGCGCCCGCGGTGTGCTGCTGTCCATCTCCGGCGGCTCCGACCTCGGCCTCTTCGAGATCAACGAGGCGGCCCAGCTGGTCAGCGAGGCGGCCCACCCGGAGGCCAACATCATCTTCGGCGCGGTGATCGACGACGCCCTCGGCGACGAGGTGCGCGTCACGGTCATCGCCGCCGGGTTCGACGGTGGCCAACTGCCGTCGAAGAACCGGGACAAGGTCCTCGGCTCTTACGCCGGGCGCGAGGACTCCCCGGCCGAGTCGGCCGCGGACACCGGGTCCGCCCGGTCCGCGGAGCCGGAGCGCCCCGCGTTCAGCGGCCTCGGCTCCCTGTCCGGCGACAGCACCGAGGACAGCGCCCCGGCGCCGCTGCCGCCCCCCGCCACGCCGCAGGTGCCGGCCGCCCGGCCGTACCAGGACAGCGAGGCCGAGGAACTGGACGTGCCGGACTTCCTGAAGTAGCCGGCGGGTTGATCACGTAACGTACGTCCCGTGATAGGGCAGACATACACGACAGACGGCGCTCACTTCGCCTTCACCGACCGGTGGGGCGGTGTGAGCGCCGCTCCGTACGCGGAGCTGAACCTCGGCGGCGCCCTCGGCGCCGG